>JAAYKM010000040.1 GCA_012522415.1 Deltaproteobacteria bacterium
GACCAGAAGGGCGACGAAGGCGGCTTTCAGAGGTGATTTCCGATCCTGGAGGGCAAAAAAGGCCGCGTCGATGACCCGGATCACCGAGAAAGCCCAGAGGCCCAGGGCGTAATAGAAAAGGGCCTGGGCGGTGAGGATGGATGAAGAGGCGGTGAAGGCGCCCCGTTGAAACAAAACCGAAAGAATGGGGACCCGGAGCATGATGAGGGCCACCGTCGCCGGGATCGTGATGAACAGAATCAACCGGAGCGAAAAGGACAGGGTCCTTTTCAATTCTTCAAAAGAGCCCCTGGAGGCCTGCTCGGACAGGCTGGGAAGGGTGGCCGTTCCTATGGCGATGGCGAAAACACCCAGGGGCAGTTCCACAACCCGGTCGGCGTAGTATAGGTAGGAGACGCTTCCCTTCGGCAGCAGGGAGGCCAGGATCGTGCCGACGAGAATATTCAGTTGGTAAACGGCGGAGCCGATCAGGGTGGGGATGAGGAGACGCCCCATCTGCCGTAAACCCGGGTGGCGGAAATGGACGTTTGGCTTCAGCCGGACACCCATCTTTATGAGGAAAGGCCACTGCATGGCCAGTTGCAGCACCCCCCCCGCCATGACACCGATCGCCAGGGCCGTGATCGGTTCGTCGAAAAAACGGCGCAGTGACAGGGCGGCCACGATCATGCACAGGTTGAGGATCACCGGGGACAGGGCCGGGGCTGCAAAATGGCGGAGTGAATTGAGGATGCCCATGCAGAGGGCAACCAGGGAAATGAAGAAGATGTAGGGGAACATCATCCGGGTTAAAAAGACGGCCAGTTCGAACTGGCGGGGCAGGGCGGCGAAACCGGGGGCCATGGCCCAGACGATGAGCGGGGACAGGACAACCCCGGCCAGGGAGACGATCACGAGGATGATCGACAGGACGGTAAAAACGGTGTTGGCCAGTTCGAGGGCTTCTTCACGGGATCTTCTGGTCAGATATTCCGTGAAGACCGGAATGAAGGCAACCGTGAGGGACCCCTCGCCTAAAAGACGTCTTAAAAGATTGGGGATGCGGAAGGCCACGAAGAAGGCGTCCGTGGCGACGCCGGCCCCGAAAAAAGCGGCAACGACCATGTCGCGGATGAAGCCGAAAATACGGCTCAACATGGTGGCCAGGCCCACCACCCCGGCGGCTTTGGCCACTTGGGTGTGCTCCCCGTGTTTCACGGCTCTTCGTCCTTCCCGCCGTTTTCGAACAGGTCAGGCATCGGTGTTTTCGGAATGATCTTTTTCAGAAGCCCCGCCAATTCGTCGAGCCCCATGCGGGAGACCTGGATGACTTTCCGGCGGGATGTCCGGCCGGAGACGATGGACAGACGGTTTCCGGGGATATCCAGCCGCTTCGACAGAAAACGGAGGCATTCCTCGTTGGCCTTCCCCCCTACGGGGGGGGCCGTCAGGCGGATCTTGATGAGGCCGTTCACCAGGCCCGTGATTTCACATTTCGATGCGCGGGGAACGACCTGTACCGGAAAGGTGATGCCGTGACGGGTTTCTTTAAGTGGCAGCATGTCATGACGCCGTTCGAGGGGTAATCATTATCGAAAACGGATGCTTATTTCGAAAAGGGTCCGCACGAGAAATTCCTGGCAAAACCATATAACGAGAATGACGACGAGCGGTGAAAAATCGATACCCGTTGAACCGAAGGGAAGTTTTCGACGGACAAGGGAGAGTACGGGTTCCGTGGCCCGGTACAGGAAGCGGACAATCGGGTTGTAGGGATCGGGGTTCACCCAGGAGAGCAGGGCCCGGATAATGATGACCCACATATAGATATAGAGGACATAATAGAGAAGCTTGGCGAAAACGGCGATGAGATTTCCGAGGACAAACATGGAGCCTCCTGATACGAACGAATGTATTTTATAGAACCGTCTGAGACGGTTTGGTTAAAATCGTATGTCCTGTCTATCATAGATAATCCGGGAAAAACAAGACCGGAAGGGGGATAGGCGGATTATTCCGGGTGGATCGCCGTTTCGTCGTCATGATTTGAGGTTGACACGATGGGGAAAATATCGGATTTTCACGGGACATCCTTAACAAGAAGGGAGATCCGGGTATGCTGCAGAAGAAGATGGCCCTCATCGGAGCGGGTAGAATGGGAGAGGGGCTCCTCGCGGGGATCCTTTCCCGGGACCTGATGAAACCGGAGGCGATCACCGTTTTTGACAGGATAGCGGATCGTCTGGAAGAACTCGAACGGACATACGGTGTCCGGCCGGCGGGGGACAGCCGGAGCGCCCCGGCTGGAGCGGACATTGTCATTCTGGGGGTCAAGCCCGGGGACATACGGGAGCTTCTCGGGGAAATTCGCGGAGCCCTGGGGGGAAAGACCCTGCTCATCTCCATTGCGGCGGGTGTTTCCACCGCTTCCATTGAAGAGGCCCTGGAGAAGAAAACCCGGGTTGTACGGGCCATGCCCAACATGCCGGCCCTGATCGGTTACGGCGCCGCGGCCCTGGCCCCGGGGAGGTATGCCGAAAAGGACGACATCGCCACGGCCCTCGAGATTTTCGATGCCGTGGGGATATCCGTTGTGGTTACGGAGGACCTGATGGATGCCGTCACGGGGCTGAGCGGCAGCGGTCCCGCTTACGGTTTCATGATGATCGAAGCCCTTTCCGACGCGGGGGTCCTGATGGGACTCTCGCGGGAGGCGGCCCGGAAGTTGGCGGCCCAGACGATGCTGGGGGCGGCCATGCTCTGTCTGGAGGGACAGAAGCACCCGGCGGCCCTCAAGGACATGATCACGTCCCCCGGCGGCACCACCATCGCCGGATTGAAGGCCCTCGAAGAGGGTAATTTCCGCGCGACCCTGATCAGGGCCGTCGAGGCGGCAACCCTGCGCTCCAAGGCGCTCGGCAAATAGGCGGCCGCGGCCCCGAGCGTTCCGTGTCCCGGCCTGCCGCGCGGCGGTCCGGCTCTCCTGCGCCGGGGGGAAAGCGGCAGGGTGTCCCCGTCAGGGTTCAGTCATCTTGGTCTGTGATATCCTGATCCAATGTATCCGGTACGGCGGGGGATGCGTCGGAGTTCGCGTGCGCGGCAACGGCTCCGTCATCCGGTCGTTCCGTCGTTTTTTGTCTGTGTCGGCGGGGGCGCCGACGGGGTTTTTTCTTCGGTGCTTCGGCAGGTATCACCGCCGCATCGTCCGTTTCCGCGGGACCCGCGAGGGGGGCCCCGGCGGTCTGGGTGGGAGGGGGTGTCAACGTCCGCCCTGCCTTGGGTTGCCCAGGGGGATCCTTTGAGGCTTTATCCCCCACCTTTGCCTCCGCCGTTTCAGGTGAAGGGAGGGGCGGTTCCATGGGGGGCTCACGCCTGGTTGCCGTGATCGATACGGTATCCCAGCTGACTTCCGAACTGCCGGTGATGAGGATGGCAAGGTTGTAGTCGTTTTCAAGGCGACAAATCCCCATGCGTTTCTGGTTAAGAAGGTAGTGGGCTACCTCGTGGGGCAGGCATACCTTCATCTCCGAAACCCGGCCCTTCACGGCCTGGGTTTCCAGTTTTCGGAAGGCGCTCAAGGCCGTGTATTCCAGGGAAGGACGAACGCCGCTTCCCTTGCAGAAAGGGCAGGACGTATAACTGATCTCCTGGATCGTCGATTGCTTTTTCTGCCGTGACAATTCCAGGATGCCGAACTTTGAAATTTTGGCGAGCTGGATTCGGGCGCGATCGAGGCTCAGGGCTTTTTTGAAGACCTTCTCCACCTCGCCCTGGTGTTTTTTGTCCATCATGTCGATAAAATCGATGACGATCAGTCCCCCCAGGTCCCGGAGCCGCAACTGGCGGGCAATTTCCTCCGCCGCTTCGATATTGGTTTTGTACGCCGTTTCCTCGATGTTTTTCTTGTTGGAGGCCCGGCCGGAGTTGACGTCGATCGTGATCATCGCTTCCGTCGGGTTGATGATGATGTATCCTCCCGACTTGAGATTGACCCGTTCCTGGTAAATGATCTGGATCTGTTCTTCAAGATTGTACTTGTCGAAGAGGGGGGTTTTTTCCTTGTAGAGCTTGATCATGCGAACGTTTCGTGGTGCGACGGCTTTGCAGTAAGCCCGCATTTTCCGGAAGGTCTCGACGTTGTCCACCAGGATTTCCTCGATTTCCGATGTGAAGTAATCCCGCAGGGTGCGGACACCGAAATCGCTTTCCTGGTAAATCAGGGCCGGGGCGGCGACGGATTTTGCGGTTTTCGTGATGTCCTGCCAGAGCCGGGAAAGAACATTGTAGTCCCGGGCAAGTTCCTGCTTTGTCCGGTTGTAGCCCGCGGTGCGGATGATGAAGCCCATGGTTTCCTCGATCTTGAGCTGGGCCACCAGTTCTTTCAGACGTTTGCGGTCTTCCTCGCCGTCGATTTTCCGGGAAATGCCGCTGCTTTCCTTGTGGGGGAGCAATACGAGGTAGCGTCCCGGCAACGAAATAAAACCCGTCAGGAGGGCCCCCTTGTTCCCGGTTTCTTCCCGTATCACCTGGATCAGGATTTGCTGGCCGGCGCGAAGTATCGGGCGTCCCGGTGTGGGGTCATGGGAGGATTCCCCTTCTCCCAGAACCAGGGCGGGGTTCACGTCCCGCAGGGGAAGGAATCCATCTCTCTGGGCGCCGTAGTTGATAAAAGCCGCCTGGAGGCCCTTTTCGATCTTCAGGACCACGCCCTTGTAGATGTTCCCTGTCGTCGGTTCTTTCGCCGACATCTGGATGTTGAATTCCAGAAGCTTGCCGTTTTCGTCAACTGTGGCCATCCGTTTCTGTTCCTGATGGACCGCGTTGACCAACATGTGGTGTTTCATAAATGTCCTTGTCCTTTTGCCGCAGCCCTGTCCCTGTGTAGGCGGGTCCGGCAAAAACGGTTTTATTGGAAGGCGCTTACATCGCCTTTGCCGATTCTGATAACCTCCACGACGTCGTCGACCAGGTTGAGCACACTGGAGGGGGCCGGAGAGACTATGCCGCCGTCGAGGACCAGATCCACGACATGACGGAATTTTTTTTCCATTTCCTGAGGTTCCGTGATGAATTCACCTTCCTCGTTTTTGACGCTGGTGCTGATGATCGGATGCCCCAGTTCTTCCACCAGGGCCATGCAGATGCGGTTGTCCGGGACACGGATACCCGTTGTGTGTCTTTTGGGGATGATGATTTTGGGGACGACCCGCGATGCCTTAAGAATGAACGTGTAGGGGCCGGGCAGGAGCCGTTTCATGATTTTATAAGCAAAATCGGAAACTTGGGCGTATCGACTGATATCCTTCAGGTCGGAACATATAAAACTGAGAGGTTTCTTGCGATCTCTCCTCTTGATGTCGTAAATTTTTTCGATTCCCTTTTTGTTGAACAGATCGCAGCCGAGACCGTACACCGTATCGGTCGGATAGATTATGATACCCCCCTGCCGCAGGATTTCCGCCGCCTTCTTGATCCAGCGCATCTGGGGGTTTTGCTCGTGCAGAGAAACCAGCATAAAATCATCTTCGCCTAAGCCATGCGGATGAATCCCGTCCGCCTTTGGACTTTCAAAATCCTATAACAGAAAAAAATCCCGTCCGCAATGGCATGAATGCAAAAATGGGATGATTTTACGCGGGGTCAGTCCGTTTTGATGTTCTTGTTCAGGTGGTCTTTGCTCAGTTTGTACTGGATGCTGTCCACCAGGGCGTGCCAACTGGCTTCGATGACGTTTGTGGAGACGCCGAGGGTGCTCCAGAAGTCCGTTTCGTCCCGGGAATCCAGAAGCACCCGCACCATGGCACCGGTTCCGTCGCTGCCCTCGAGGATGCGGACGCGGAAGTCCACCAGATACATGTCGGTGATTTCGGGGTAGAACGTCGCCAGGGCTTTTCTCAGGGCGCGGTCCAGGGCGTTGATCGGCCCGTTTCCCTCCGCTGCGGTGATCTCCACCTCTCCGCCGACGGAAATTTTAATCGTTGCCTGCGACGTGGCGGGGTTGTTCTGCATTTGGGAGGTGATGACATGAAAACACTCCAGGGTGAAGGGCTCTTCGAACTCGCCCGTGGCCTTTTTCATGAGCAGTGCGAGAGACCCGTCAGCGGCGTCAAACTGGTATCCCTTGTCCTCCATTTCCTTGATCCTCTGAACAATCCGACGACTCATTCCCTCATCCAGGCCGAGGTCGACCCCCAGTTCCCGCGCCTTGTATTCGATGTTGCTTTTACCGGACAGGTCCGAGACCAGAACCCGCTGTTCGTTTCCGACGAGTTCCGGTTCGATATGCTCGTAAGCGGCGGCGTTCTTGATAATGGCGCTGACGTGGACCCCCCCCTTGTGGGCGAAGGCGCTTTTCCCCACGAAGGGTCGTGAATGGAGGATGGGGACGTTGGCCACTTCACTGACAAAGTTCGACAGATTGGTCAGATGCCGGACCGATTCCCCGGAGAGGCACCGTATGCCGAGCTTGATCTGGAGGTTGGCGATGATGGGAATCAGGTCGGCGTTTCCGCAGCGTTCGCCGAAGCCGTTGATCGTGCCCTGCACCATTTTGACCCCCAGCCGTGCGGCCGCGATGGAATTGGCCACCCCCAAGGCACAGTCATTGTGCACATGGATGCCGAGTTGATCCGGTGGCATGATGGTCACGACCTCGTTTATGATATCGGTCAGCTCGTTGGTCATGGTTCCGCCGTTGGTATCGCACAGGACGATGAAGTCGGCTCCGGCGGCCAGGGCGGTTCCAATCGTTTTCATCGCGTAGGGCTTGTTGTTCTTGTATCCGTCGAAGAAGTGCTCCGCGTCGTATACGACCTCCTTGCCTTTCGATTTCATATACGCGACGGAGTCGTGGATCATGGCTTCATTTTCCTCGAGACTCACACCGAGAATGTCCGTTGCATGCAGATCCCACGTTTTGCCGAAAAGGGTGACCGTCGGGGTTTCGGCCTCCAGGAGGGCCTTCAGGTTCGGGCATTCCTCCGGGGGCAGCCCCGCCCGCCGGGTGCTGCCGAAGGCGGTCAGGCGGGCGTTTTTGAAGTTGACCTTTTTGGCCATTTCAAAGAAACGCAGATCCTTCGGGTTGGAACTGGGCCAGCCCCCCTCGATGTAATGAAAACCCATTTCGTCAAGGCGCCGGGCGATTCTCAATTTTTCCTCGGCGGAGAAATTGATCTGTTCCCCCTGGGTCCCATCCCGGAGGGTGGTATCGTAAACTAAAACATCCATTGTCTTCATGAACGGTCTCCTTGTTGTAAAAAAAAACCGCTGTCAGGTTTGCCTGACAACGGTTTGTGGTTTTCTCGCGTGTTGAGGCTACACCATTATCAGGTCCCCTATGTCGATGGGGCTAATTATGTCCTTGATAATGATCATGGGAAAAATGATGTGTTCCATGGTTCCCGTCCCCTTGAATTCAAACCAGTCCTCGTAAGATAGCCGTTTGATAGAGGAAAAATTTCGCCTTGTCAACAAAAATCTTACGCGGAGCGGCCGGGCCCCGCGGTGGGCGGTGCGGCTTCGGTTCCCGCCGTGTCCTCCGGGGGCGAGATTGTTCAGGAACCCGGGAGCAGGTGACGGCGTACGGAATACAGGGTCAGATCCGCGTTCCTTTTCATGTTCATCTTTTCCATGACACGGGCCCGGTAGGTGCTGATGGTCTTGACGCTGAGACACAACTCCCCGGCTATTTCGGACACGCCTTTCCCGGCGGCCAGCATGATCATAACCTGGTATTCCCGGTTGGAGAGGAGTTCATGGGGCGGTTTCGAAGGATCCGCCGTGAGTTCAAAGGCGAGTTTTTCCGCCAGGGAGGGACTCACGTACTTTCCGCCGCCGGCAACCCTGCGGACAGCGTCGATCAATTCAGCGGGGGCGCTCGCCTTGTTCATATAGCCTGCCGCCCCGGCCCTCAGGGCCCGAACGGCATACTGTTCCTCCGGGTGGATGCTGAGGATCAAAACGGGCAGCTTCGGTTTTTCCGTCCTGATGTCCTTGAGAACTTCCAGTCCGCTTCGACCCGGCATGGAAATGTCCAGCAGAACGACGTCAAAATGCCGTTCCCGGATACGGTTCATCGCCTCCCCGCCGGTTCCCGCCTCGGACGGAACGGCCATGTCCTCCTCATCGCCGAGAATCTGCTTGAGTCCTTCCCTGACAATGGCATGGTCATCGACAACAAGGATTTTGATCATGGTGTTGCCATGCTTTCCGGCAGGGGTACGGTGACGACCACCCGGGTTCCCCGATTTTCCTTGCCGCTTATGGTCACGATTCCGCCCCAGGGATGAACCCGTTCCCGCATGCCGATCAGTCCGAAGGAACGGGGATCGTCAATCTGTTTTTGGGTGATCCCCCGACCGTCGTCGGCGACTTCGAGAACCAGGGTTCCGTTCCGTCCGTACAGCCCTACGGATACCCGCGAGGCCGCGGCGTGGCGGGCCACGTTGGTCAGACTTTCCTGGAGAATTCGAAAAACGGCCGTGGCCACTCGGCCGTCGATTCCCTCGTCCTCGATGGACAAGTCCGCCTGACAGGGAAGCCCTGAACGACGCTCGAAGTCCTGAGTCTGCCATTCAATGGCGGCGGTCAACCCCAAATCATCGAGAAGCCCCGGTCGCAGGTCCGAAGAAATGCGGTGGACCGTGTCGATGGTGCCGTCGATCAGATTTGACATGTAATCAATTTTCCCGGCGAGGGCCGTATTCACGTCCCTGATGCGGGTGCCCAACCAGGCGATATCCATCTTCAGGGCCGTCAGGCACTGCCCCAGCTCATCGTGAATTTCCCGGGCGATACGGGTTCGCTCCTCTTCGCGGATCGACTGAAGGTGGAGGGACAGGTTCCGGAGCTGTTCCCTGGATGTTTCGAGTTCCTGCCTCGCCCGCTTCTGTTCCGTAATGTCCTCGTAAGTGACGACGATTTTGCGTTCCCGTAGGGTGGCGCCGATTCGGGAGGCTTTCATCATGCAGAGGATCTCCCGGCCGTCCTTGCGACGGGCCGGGAATTCCGTACTGAACGTGCGCCGGGTTTCCAGGGCCGTGTAAAAACGGCGGGCGATTTCGTCGTAGTCCGCCTCATTCCGGTAGAGGATGAGGACATTTTTACCGATGAGTTCCGCGGGCCGCCAGCCGAACACCTGCTCGACCGCATTGTTCGCGAAGATGAACACCCGTTCGCGGAGGCCAACGACGGCGTGGGGGATTGCATCCAGGATGGAGGACTCCAGCGCCTCCAGTTCCTCCAGACGGTTACGGGCTTCCTTCTGTTCCGTCGTGTTCATGGAGTTGCCTAAAACGGCCCTCTCACCCTGGTACCGGATGGACTTGACCGTTTCCAGGATCCATCTGACCCGCCCGTCTTTCGTTATGATACGGAATTCGTAAGGGGAAAAACGCCGGCCCTTCAACATCCGTATGGCGTTTTTCCGTGCCGTGTTCCGGTCCGCCGGGTGAATGATTGACGGCGGGTCCATGTTGAGCATCTCTTCTTCCGAGTACCCGGCGTACTCCCGGATATGGGGGTTGACGAAGCGGAAGCGTCTGCCCTGCAGGATATAGACACCGACCTGTGAGCTGTCGGCGAGGGTCTTGTAGAGGTCGCCGTCGATAACGGGCGGATGGGTCGATGCTTTCTCCGGCCCGGGATGAAGAAACGGTCCCTCCGGCGTGTCGGGGAAGTCTGCCGGTGTGTTGATTCCTTTCCTTTTCATGGCGAATCCCTTATATGAAATGGGTGTGGCGCCAGTATAAACGCAATCGCAGAAAAAGGAAACCCCTGCGGTATGCAACGTGTTGAGGGGGAAAATGAAATGAAAATCGTGATGCTCCACCGATGGGATGTGACATGTGCCGAAGCCATCCTCATCCAGCAAAAACTGAGGGATAAGCTGGTGCTTGGGGATGAGCCCGGAGGAGCGCCTCCTAAAACGGTGGCCGGCGCCGACATTTCCTACTCCCGCCATTCGGATCTTTTTTTTGCCGTGGTGCTTCTCTTTTCCTACCCGGCCCTCGAAGTGCTGGAGGAGGCATGTTGGATGGAACGCGTGCGTTTTCCCTATGTGCCGGGTCTGTTATCCTTCCGGGAAGGGCCGCCGTTGCTCAGGGCGTTTGAAGGGCTGTCCCGAACGCCCGACCTCGCCATATTCGACGGTCAGGGCATTGCCCACCCCCGGGGCGTCGGTTTGGCGTCGCACATGGGGCTTTTCATCGATGTGCCGACCATCGGTTGCGCCAAAACCCGCCTGGTCGGCGAGTACGAGCCCCCGGGGATGGACCGGGGCGATCTGTCCGAACTCCTCTACAAGGGGGAGCCTGTCGGGAAGGTTCTCCGAACCAAAAAAAACGTCAGGCCCCTGTTCGTGTCCCCGGGCCACCGGATCGGACGGGAGAGCGCGGCGGAATTCGTATTGTCCTGCTGCCGCGGCTACCGGTCCCCCGAACCCCTCCGGCGGGCCCATCTCCGGGTCAATGAACTGCGGATCGAACATGCCTGAAGATCCGGTGCCTCGGGGCGGGACAACCGGCGTTAATGCCTTCCCCCCATGTCCCTTCGACCCGGCGAATGCGGGGGAGCCGTCTCGTCGCGGGGCGTTGCCGCCGGTTCAGGAGGCCTTCCGCGCGTTCGTAGCGGCGAGAAAATCCGCAAGGCCCCGTTTCCGTCTCCCTAACCCCGGGGTTTTTCGGGGGCGCGGGTCCGGTACACCGCCATGACCTCCGTCCGGGTCAGGATGGGGTCCACCCGGTCCACGTACTTCAGGATATTCTCCCGCCCTCCTTCCTCGCGGTCGATGAAGGCGACCACCCGGTCAATGATCAGCCCCGCTTCCCGGACCGCCTCGATGGCCGTGATGGTCGAGCCGCCCGTGGTGATGACGTCGTCCAGAACGACAACCCGCTCACCCGGCTGCAGGCTGCCCTCGATCCTGCTTTTGGTGCCGTGGCCCTTGGTTTCCTTGCGGACCGTGAAGGATTTGATGGGTTTCCCCTCCTGAAAGGAGATGACCGCCAGGGCGTTGGCGATCGGATCGGCGCCGAGGGTAAGTCCCCCTGAGGCCGTTATCCCAGCGTCTTTCAGCATGGAGAAGAGGAGTTTCCCGATCAGGTTCATACCCTCCGGGTCCATGGTCGTCGGCTTGCAGTTGAAGTAGTAGCTGCTCTGTTTCCCTGAAGCCAGTGTGAAGGGCGGGTTGTCCCGGTACTGGAAGGATTTCTCCAGAACGATTTCAATGAGACGAAGTTTTGGGTCGGTCACGCGTGGTACCTCCTTAAAATGTGTCCATATGTGCAGAAATAAAAAGCCGTTCTCACCGGAATTCCACGACGAGGATATGGCCGTGTGGTCGGCGGGGGAACCTCCCTGGGTCATCCCGGACGGAGGTGGGGCATTTTGATTTTTATCCGCCGGTGTCTGCAGGTTTCTCCCTTCGGCCGATCATGACAAGGCGTGTCGTGATAAAGCGTGTTCGGGGATTTCAACCCGCGGGATTTTTCCCCCGTCGGTTTTTCAATAACGCATCGACCATCTTCGCCGCTTCGACGCCGTCTTTGGAATAGTGGGCGCCGATGGATTGGGCAAACGCGGCTGTGACGACGGCGCCGCCGACCATGAAGGGGCAGGTTTCGCCCTCCTGACGGGCCAGATCGATCACCTCGTTCATGTTGACCATGGTCGTTGTCATGAGGGCGGACAGGGCGACCACGTCCGGTCGTCGTGTTTTTATTTCCGCGACAATCGTTTCCGCGGCGACGTCCTTGCCCAGGTCGATTACGACATATCCCTGGTTCCGGATCAGGAGGGCCACAATATTCTTGCCGATGTCGTGGATGTCCCCCTTGACCGTCGCAATCAGGATGACGCCTCTCGCCTTGGCGGCACCTTCCCTGGCAAGGATGGGTTCCAGGTGCGCCATCCCCTCTTTCATTGCTTCCGCGCTTGCCATGAGCTGGGGAAGGAAATAGCGTTTCTGTTCGTACAGGTCGCCGACGCGGTTGATGGCGGGAATCATGATTTCATCGACCAGGAGGCCGGGGGCATATCCCTGTTCCAGGTTTTCCCGGATCACATCGAGTATGTCGTCCCTGTTGCCATCGAGGATGACCCGGGTCAGTTTTTCCGGTGAGGTCAGTTCGTTTTCTTCCGGGGCAACGGTCACGGCGGGCTCCTCGGAGGAATAGCGGGTAATGTAGGCCGAAGCTTGGGGATCTCGTTCCAGCAAAACATCACCACTCCGTTTCACCGCCATGAGTTCGGGAATCCCCGGATTGGCGATCGCCATGGTGAGGCCCGCCTGTTGTGCCATGGCCAGAAAGGTCGCGTTGATCCAGCGCCGCTCGGGGAGTCCAAAGGAGACGTTCGACAGGCCGACAATCGTTCGGCATCCAAATTTCCGGGTACACCAGTCGATGGTTTTCAGCGTCTCCACCGGCGCCGCCTGATCGGAGGCCACCGTCATGACGAGGCCGTCCACGACGATATCTTCCTTGGTAAACCCGTAAGCACGGGCCTCCCTGAAGAGGTCGCGGATGATGGCGATCCGTTCCTCCGCCGTTTCCGGCAGAATTTTCTCCGTCAGCGGAAGGAGGATGAACATGGCGCCGTATTTTGCGGCCAGGGGGAGGAGGCGTTTGGTCTTGTCCGGCTCGCCCGAAATGGAATTGATCAGGGCCCGCCCGGGATAGTGGCGAAGGGCCGTGGCAATTGTATCGATGTCGGAGGAATCGATGACCAGGGGGATCTCCGTTGTTGTGGAAAGTAAATATACGATATCCTTGATTGTTTTCTTCTCATCGATGTCGGGGACACCGATGTTTACATCCAGCAGATCCGCTCCGGCCAGTTCCTGATCTTTTGCCATCTGCCGGACCAGGGTGTATTTCCCGGCAAGCAATTCCTGTTGGAGCTCTTTTTTCCCCGTTGGGTTGATCCGTTCGCCGACGATGACCAACGGAGCGGATTTTCCGAATATTTTCGCCTTTGTAGAGGAACTCACGGCGCTGATGGATTTGCAGGCCGGCACAATGGCCGGTCGCCCGGCAAGGGCTTTTTTCAACTCCCGGACATGGTCCGGAGTTGTCCCGCAGCAGCCGCCGATGAAATTCACCCCGGAGTCGGCCATGCGCGCAGTCTGGACGGCGAATACGTCCGGCGCCATATCAAAACAGGTGACTCCGTCCACGACTTTCGGCAGCCCGGCGTTGGGTTTGGCGGCCAGCGGCACCTTGGCAAAGGGCTTCATGACGGTGATGAAGGCGTTCATCGTCTCCGGGCCCGTCGAACAGTTGCAGCCGACGGCGTCGGCACCGAGGCTCTGAAGGGTGATCAGGGCCGCCAGCGGGTTCGTCCCGTTCAACGTGCGTCCGTTGGCCTCGAAGGTCATGGTGACGATGGTGTAGATATCGGAAAGCTCCTTCGCGGCGATCAGGGCCGCCCGGGCCTCCTGGATGTCCAGCATCGTTTCGATGATCAGCAGATCGACCCCGCCGTCGATGAGTCCCCGCATCTGTTCCGTGTAAATATGGACGGCATCCGCAAAGGAAAGGTCTCCGAAGGGTTCGACGAAGCGGCCCGTTGGGCCGATATCCCCGGCAACCAGGGTCGCACCGGTTACAGCCTTTTTGGCCAGGAGGGCCAGGCGCCGGTTTGTTTCCGTTACATGGCCGATCCCATACTGGTCGAGCTTGAGGCGGTTCCCTCCGAAGGTGCAGGTATAGACGACATCCGCCCCCGCGCTCTCGTATGCCCGATGAATATCAGCCATATCATCGGGGTTTTGGAGGGACCAGACCTCCGGACAGGTTCCGGTGGGCATGCCCTTTTTCTGTAGCTCCGTTCCCGTCGCGCCGTCCAGGAGTACAAGGCGGTTTCGGAGGATGCGTCTGATCTTGGTTCTCGTATTCACCGTTTATGATACCGGGTGCTGAGGTCAGGAGGTTTTATGACAATCCGGTCAGGGAGTCTCTGTTCTAACTACGCTTCCTGAAAGCATATTCTATCATTCCGGCGTACCTGCCGGAACGGCTCCCATATAACAGATGCGTTCCGGCCTTGCAAGGAGAAGATCCCCGGACGGTGTGGCGGGGGTGAACCTCTTCAACGATGAGGAGGCGCCCGTTCTTTTGCCGGCGCAGGGCCGGGTTCGCCGAACCGAAGGGGGGTTTCTGCAGATTCCGGGATTCCCCGCGCCCGTCCTGTCTTCTGCCCTTCCTTTTGGACGAATCTTCGGGAGAACGGCTCCGGATGTTCTTTTTTTGTTGCGGGACCAGTGGACGGATATTATGATGACCGTACAACGGAGGTGAGGAACCGGGAAGCGTCGCCATGATGAATCACGCGCCGCCGCGGGTGGTCACGTGGGGGGCCTTGTCTGTCGGGCAGGGGCCGGCCATCGGTACGGGTCGATCTTCGTCGCCGTCCTGGACTTCTCCCTCCTCAACAATGGGTTGCATCCGGCGATGAACCCTCAAAGGGACTGGCGTCACAGCCGCATGAAAGGGCAACTTGAAAGGGTTTGAAAGCGATGGAAAATGACGATTTGGTGAAATGCTCCAACTGCGGGGAAACGATGGGGCCGGAGGCCACGTTTTGCGCCCGTTGCGGAGGCCGTCTCGAAAAAAGGCCTCCCGTGAAAAAATGCGCCTCCTGCGGACGAACCATGGAACCCCAGGCCGTCTTTTGTTCCCGTTGCGGGAAACGCTACGAAGGGGTCGCGGCCGCGGCCGGGGGTGGGGCCGTAAGAAAAATGATCTGGCCGTCACTGATTCTCATACTGATCATCGTCCTTGCCGTCATGATAAAACTCTTCTCTTCAGGCATCCCGCCGAAGACGATGTCATCGGAGAATACGGGCGATAAGGGGGGGAAGGAAACGATGACCCGGGAATTGGCGGAGGAAAAACCCCCTGTCGCGAAAAGGGTTCTGATCGAGACGGACGGGGACGTCTATCGCAGGGGGGAAGTGATTCGGGTGAGGTATTACGACGCCCCCGGATATTCAAGGGACTGGATATGCATTGTTCCGGCGGGCTCCCGCAGTACGGAGGCAGGGGATTATCAGTACATCCCGAAACGGGGGCGGGGCGTTATGACTTTTCGCGTCCATTCCCCGGGCAGGTACGAGGTGCGGGCCTTTTACCATTACAGTCCCGGCGTGTACAGGGTTACGGCTCGTCACACATTTACGGTACGAGAATAAAGGGGGCGTGCGCCATGCCGTTTTCACCCCGATCCCCCTGTGGATGTCCGTCACCTGCCGTTTCCCCCCCTGCCGGGATGTTTTCGGTCGATGACATGCCGGTGGAAGACGGCCCCGGTCGTCATCTCCGCCGCTCTCTCGAAAGGACTTCCCCTGCGTCGATGGCTCACGGGATCTCATGGTTTTTGTAATAACATTCACATAGAAAATCATTGACATGGACAATACCCAGGGTTAGGGTCATAATCCCGTCGCACGGGAAAACAGGGGGTTGGTGTCTTGAAAAAAATTTAATGGAGGGTTCGGACAATGAATCGATCCGTATACGGAATAACCGTCTTCGCTGTCCATGTGCTGTTCGTTTTCATGCTTTTGTGGGGCTGTTCGATGCCACATGCGGTCAGAATGGTCGAGCTTGACCTGGATCGCCTTGCCTGTAATATCGATCCCTCCCCGTATGCCCGGTACCATAATAAAAAGGTGCTGCTGTTGCCTGTTTCCGACCGGTCGGGGGACACGACAGATCTCTTCTATTACAGCGAAGACAAGACGGTCGGGTATCGGTTCCATCATCACGCAAGCCCGGATCCGCAACCCCTTGCCTCTTATCTGTGGTGTGGGTTGCAGAAAGTGTTTGCCTGCGCCGGTATCGAAGTTGTGGGAACGGGGACGAACCATGATGCGGATCTTGCTTTGGTTCTCCATTCCCTGACCGACGGGGAAGTGCGCTTCGCCGTCGACCTGACCAGGGAGAATAAATATACGTACTCGCGGGAGTACATGGTCAAGATGATGGATGCTCAGGATGGCCGGCCGGATTTGCTGGAGCAGCGTGCTTACAAGATGCTGGAACTGATGGTGACAGCCATGCTCCAGGATCCTGAATTCGAGCAGGCGATGCTGAAGGTCGCATTACCGGGCGTCTATGGGGGCCAGGGTTTCGATAATTTGAAAGGCATGGTCATGAAAAACGGGAAGACCATCAATGGTGATATTCTCAACAGGGAAGAGATTTCGGAACGGACTGCGAGGACGGTGCAGATCAGGACCGCCGACGACAATGTTTCTTCCTAACCCATTGAAGCGGTGCTGTTTTTCTTTTAAGGCGATCCCGGTTTTCGGATGCCTCGTGAATGCATATCCATGATGTCTTGACAATTCACGATCCGTTCGGTATAAGCCACGCCCCTTGGAACGGATTGGTTATGGGCGCCTTTTGGGACGGATATCCGGGGGAGGGCCGCCTCAGGGCCTCTTTATGGTGCACGTGATTTCCGGGAGGGAGGCTCTCCCCCTTATCCCTGAAACAATCCCCTACATCTACATCTGATGCCATTATTCCAGGCGATGAAGAAGCTGACAATCACGCGATGTTGGGACAAAAGCCCTTCGCCTTCCGCCTCGGACGATGCCTGGACACAATCTCCGGGGGCCGGCATGGCAGGGGCCATGCTCTTGTGAGAGATGAACAGGCAATCTGATCGCTGACGAAAGCGGTCCTGAAAGTGGACAATATGAATAACGAAAAAGAGATCGCCCGACGACGGACGTTCGCCATCATCAGCCATCCCGATGCGGGGAAGACAACCCTGACGGAAAAGCTCCTCCTGTACGGCGGGGCGATCCAGATGGCCGGGGCCGTCAAGGCCCGGAAGGCCGTCCGCCACGCGACGAGCGACTGGATGGCCATGGAGCGGGACCGGGGCATTTCGGTCAGCACGTCCGTCATGAACTTCCGCTACGGAGACTACGAGATCAACCTCCTGGACACGCCGGGCCACGAGGATTTTTCGGAGGATACGTACCGGGTGCTGACCGCCGTGGACGGAGCGCTCATGGTCATCGACAGCGGTAAGGGCGTCGAGTCAAGAACGAAAAAGCTGATGGAGGTCTGCCGTATGCGCAACACCCCCATCATCACCTTCATCAACAAGCTCGACCGGGATGGTCTGGAACCTCTGAGCATTCTGTCGGATATCGAGGAGTCCCTCCAGATCGAATGCGTGCCCATGACCTGGCCCATCGGCATGGGAAAACTTTTCAGGGGGGCGTACGATCTCTACCGAAAGGAACTGCACCTCTTCTCTCAGACCCATCACGGCCGGATTCAGGAGGGGGTCGTCATCCACAATCTCCGGGATCCGCAGCTCGATGAACTGCTGGGGGGGCAGGCGGGCGAGTTGCGGGACGATGTGGAACTCCTGCGGGAGGCGGCAAATCCCTTCAGCCGGGAGGAGTACCTGAAGGGAAACCAGACGCCGGTTTTTTTCGGAAGCGCCGTCAACAATTTCGGTGTTCGGGAACTTCTGAATACCTTTGTCGAACTGTCCCCCGCGCCATCGCCCCGCCGGGCGACAACCCGCCTGGTGGACCCTGCGGAGGAGGATTTCTCGGGGTTCGTTTTCAAGATTCAGGCCAACATGGACCCGGCCCACCGGGACCGGATCGCCTTCTTCCGGATCTGCTCCGGCCGCTTTTTCCCGGGTATCCGGGTGCGGCATCATCGTTTGGGAAAGGAGATTCAAATCAATCAGGCGACCATGTTCATGGCCCAGGAACGGAGCCATGTTGAGGAAGCCTTCCCCGGTGATATCATCGGCATTCACAACTACGGAACGATCAAGATCGGCGATACCTTCACGAAAAAAGAAAACCTTCGTTTCACAGGGATTCCGAATTTTGCCCCCGAGCATTTCCGCCGTGTACGGCTCCGCGACCCCCTCCGGTCGAAACAGCTGGAAAAGGGCCTGACCCAGCTTGCCGAAGAAGGGGCGGTTCAGCTTTTCAAGCCCCTGGGGCAGAGCGATTTCATCCTCGGGGCGGTCGGTGTCCTGCAATTCGATGTGATTATGTCGCGCCTGCGGGATGAGTACAATGTCGACTGCCTATGCGAAGCCATCGATTATACGACCGTTCGCTGGATTCACTGTGATAACGGGCCCATCCTCAGGGAGTTTGAGAAAGCCGCCCGCGCCTACCTGGCCTACGACGCGGGGGGGAACCTGGCCTACCTTGCGCCCAACGAGTGGCGTCTCCAGGACACGATGGGGCAGTGGCCGGCCATCCAGTTCCATTCAACGATCGAACATAGCCACGGCAGCTGACGTCTATTCCTTTCAATATCAAGCCTTTCAAGTGTGATTTCGGCGACACCTGCCATTGCATTCGGCAGCCTTCTGCCTTTTATTGGGAATATCAGGGCGTAACGGCTGAACAGGCCAAGTCCAACGGGGTTTCCTTTTTTCAATCAGCCTTCGGGAGAAGGTCACCGATGTTGGGGGAAAAGCGATGGACAGCGAATCGACCTACCTGGAGGAAAAGGGGTACGGGGAAATCGACCTTTTCAAACATGTGGACCTGGAAGCGGTTCGGGGCCTTCTGGACGCCTGCACCATTCGGGTTGCCGGGAGGGATGAGATTCTGATCCGGCCGGGCCAGACAAACCAGACCGTATACTGTATTCTTGCCGGATCGTTGCGAATTCATGGGGGAGCCCTCGAGGGCATTCCCGATGCCATTCCCGGACCCGGTGAAAATGTCGGGGAAATGCTGGTGATCGATCAGGAGCCGGCAACGGTTTTTGTCGTCGCCAATGAACCAACCCGTTTGTTGTGCATCGAGGAAGACATCCTGTGGTCGCTGGTTCATGCATCCCATGCCGCCGCCTGTAACCTCCTGTTGGGCATGACCCGGAGGTTGCGCCACGCAGCCGGCACCCCCCTTGGAGACAGGCGCGCGGAACCTCCCTTCCATCATCGCGGAAGCATCGACGCCCTGACGGGCTTGCGAAACCGCTACTGGATGGAACAAACGCTGGGGCGTCAGGTTCTGAAATCTCGAATGGATGGAAGTCCCCTGTCGCTTATCCTGATCGGGGTCGATCACTTTCGGCCATTCAACGAAAAACATGGCGTGAGCTACGGCAATCGCGTGTTCTACTCCATGGCCCATACCATCAGTGCGAACCTGCGTCCGGCGGAAGTCGTTGTCCGGTACAACGAAGACGATTTCCTCGTTCTTCTCCCCGAAAAGGATCTTGAGACGGCGGCCGGGATTGCCGACCGGCTCCATCGGGAAATAATGGACGCGGTGCCCGTTCTGCCCGATGGTCGGCGGAAGCCCCATCCCGATGTCTCCATGGGCATCACCGAGATGGGGAAGGGGGACATACCGGAAACCATGCTTCAGGCGGTGGAGGCCTCTTTGTTTCGTGTTCGGAACGGGGCGGGTTCTCCCGTTTCCGGTTAAGGGGACCGGTCAAGGGTCGTATCCCCTGCGGGCCCTTTTCCCCTTACCCGTCATCCTGACAATTCTTCCTGTACGGACCGGATTTCATCAATATTTTCCTCAAACGTCCGGCATATCTCGGGGTCGAATTGTGTGCCGCTGCCTTCACAGATTATCCGGAAGGCCTGGTCCGGCTCCAGGGCGTCTTTATAGGGCCGTTTTGAGGACAGGGCGTCATAGACGTCCGCAAGGGAAACAATCCGGGCCGATATGGGGATTCCCGTGTTTTTGATGCGGTGGGGATAACCGGTTCCATCCCATCTTTCATGATGATGGAGTGCGATCCGGGCGGCCATTTCGATGACCGGGTTGTGATCCGACAGCCCGGCCGTCATGCGATCGGGGTCTTGCCGGCCGGAATAGATCATCAGGCCGTGCGGCCGCCCCAGGAGAATTTCCGCGCCGTATTCGCAGTGCTTTTCCATGACCCGCCTCTCTTCCGGCGTCAGGTCCTGCGGTTTAAGAAGGATGCTGTCCGGGATTCCGATTTTACCGATGTCATGGAGCGGGCTTGCCAGAAACAGGGTCTCTGTGAAGTCCCGAGGCATGTTCATCTTTTCAGACAGGATGCGGCAGTAACAGCCCACGCGGATGACATGATTCCCCGTTTCCTCATCTCTGAATTCAGCGGCTTTGGCCAGGCGCCAGATGATTTCCAGCCGTGATGCCTCGAGTTCCGCCGTGCGTTCCTGTACCTTCAACTCGAGGGTGCGATTGTGTTCCTTGATATGGTCCTGGCATTCCTTGATACGCAGGGCGCTTCCCAGCCTTGAGATCAAGTCGGCGGGATGCACCGGTTTTGTCAGCAGATCCGTTGCGCCCAGGTCGAGGGCCTCGCGTTTCAGATTGTGTTCCGCGTTTCCCGTTAAAACGATTACGGGGGTGTCGCGGGTTCGGTCCGCTTCTCTCAGGCGTGACAGGAGCTCAAATCCGCTCATGCCCGGCATGGTGATATCGGTGACGATGACGTCGTAATCCGTGCGGGCTGTCGCCAGAAGGGCGTCGACGCCGCGCTCCACGCAATCGATATCCCATATGTCGCTTTTGTTTTTCAGAACCCTCCTGATGCTGTCAAGAAAGGGAATCTCGTCATCCACAAAAAGGATCTTATTCCTGGGGGTCTCGTTCATGCCGGTTCTTCTTTCAGGGGCAAGCGAATGCGGAAGGTGGTTCCCTCTCCCGATGCAGTTTCGAAAGAAATCTTCCCTCCGTGTTTCTTTTCAACGATGCTGTGGGCGATGGCCAAACCCTGTCCCGTTCCCCGGCCCACCTCCTTGGTGGTAAAGAAGGGATCGAAGATGCGGGACCTCAGATCCGGCGGAATGCCCGTTCCCGTATCCGACACGGAGAGAACCACGGTATCCTTATCCCGTTTTGTGGAAATAACGATGCGGCCCATGCCGCCTTCCCCGGCGGAGATTTTTTCCTGAACGGCATGAGCGGCGTTGACGATGAGGTTGAGAATGACCTGGTTGATATCGGCGGGATAGCATTTGACCGGAGGCAGGTCGGGATCGAGCGCCGTCGTCAGTTCGGCCGTATACTTCCACACATTCCTCGAGAGCGTGATCGACGATTCGACGGCGTGGTTCAGGTCGAACTCGGTTTCTTCTTTCTCACCGGGTTGTGAGAACTCCCGAAGGGACTTCACGATGCGGTCGATCCGTTCGAGGCCGTCCAGAGACTGTTCGATAGCCCGGGGAATCTCCTGCTCGAGATAGGGCAGATCGATTTCGCGAGCCCTTTCCCGGAGCTGTTCCCGCCCCGCCGACAGGCTCCCCGTCTCGCCTCCATCTTCAACCGCCCTTTTATAAAGGGATACCAGCGTGAAGATATCATTCACGGCGTTCTGAATGAAATGAATATTGTCGCCGATGAACTGGACGGGGGTGTTGATTTCGTGGGCGATCCCGGCGCCCAATTGCCCCACGGACTCCAGTTTCCGGGAGTGCAACTCCAGGGCTTCCGCTCTCTTGCGTTCCGTGACGTCGCGCATGATGGACTGTATAATAAAACCATCCGTTGTCGTCTCGATGCACACGAGACTGATTTCCGCCGTGAAGACCGTTCCGTCCTTGCGGCGGTGGAACCACTCGAAAAACTGCGGCGTCCCGGACAGGGCGCCGCTGATTTTTTCCGCCGCGGCGGAAGCCGAATCCCGGCCGTCCGCCTGTTTAGGCGGGGAGAAATCAATGGGGCGGCGGCCGATGAATTCCTCCCTCGTACAGCCGAACAGGTCCATGGCTTTCCGGTTGCAGTCGGTATAGGCGACGTCGTTCATCAGGGTCACGGCGTCGCTGGCCGCTTCGAAAAGGGCGCGATACTTGGCGGCGCCATCCCGCAAGGCGATGAGGGCTTTCCGGTGGTCCGTAATATCCCGAATGATTTCGACGGCTCCCGCCTTTTGACCGTCGGCGTCGAACAGCGGTGAAGCCGTGCCCCAGGTATGGATGGTTTGCCCGGGCAAATGAGACTTTATGGGGCCTGTTCCGTACAGGGTGTTCCCCACGCGTTTGATGGATTTGTGCCGGTGGGCCAGTTCCGCAGGCGACAGGGAGAGACAGTCGATAAGCATGTTCATTCGCCGTCCGTAGAAGGGGACGGCATACTCGCGGTTTCCCTTGCCCAGTATTTCCGATGCCCTGATGCCCGTTAAATCCTCCATGGCCCGGTTCCAGAGGATCACTTTGCCTTCCCCGTCGATCGCAAAAGCGGGGTCGGGAAGACAATCCAGGATATTGGTCCACTGGTGCTCCAGTTCCCGGAGCGAATTTATGGCCTGCTTAAGCTTGCCGTCCCGTGCCTCGATGGCCTCCGCCATGGTGTCGAACGCCTTGGCCAGGTATCCGATGTCGTAGTCGGAATACCCCATGCCCGATCGGGCCCGAAGCTCGCCCTTTTCGAGCTTGTGAAAAGCGGTAAAGATTTTATGGAGTCTTTTTACCAGGACAAGGTTTGCTGAAACCCAGGCGAAAACAGGGAAGAGGAAGGCGGCGAGGAGAACCGACAGGCCCTGGGACAGGGTCAAGGTGTCCCGGTGGTCGATGCCGATCTTCAGGATGACGACAATGAGGGGAACAACGGCGAAAAGAAGGATGAGGAACAGGAATAAACGGAGCGGCATGGCCAGGAAGACCTGCGTCACCCTCTCACCGATCGCCCGAAGGCTCCCCTTTTTTTCAGCATCACCCCCGGCATCCTCGGCGTCAGGTATTATGTTGTTCCGTCTTGCTTTTTTCATAAACGTCACGCCATACTTCGACACGATTTTCCATATTCAAGGACTTCAGGTAATCCATATCGAGAACACTCGATCTGATTCCTCCGGCCGGTTTTGTTTCGTCCTGAACCAGGACATTGGCCACATGAACGGCTGACAGGGGGGAAAAGTGACTTGCCGAGTTCCTGCCCGGCTCATGGTGCAGCAAAACCGCTTCCACCACGGGCATCGGCAGACCCCACAATTCCAAAAGATAACCGCCGAAATCACAGTGGGAATGGTGAAATACTTCTTTTTCGGCGGTAAAAAGATCACAATGCCGCTCCCCCGCCAAAAGAATGGTGCGACGGTACTGTTCGGGGAAATTGGAGGCCAGGATCAGCCGTCCCGCGTCATGAAGCAACCCCGCGCTGAAGGCGTCGTCTTCCATCACCTTCCCGGCGTTCTGTATGCGGCAGATTTTCTGAGCCAGGCAGGCCGTTTCCAGGCTGTGATTCCAGAGTTCCGTGACGGCGAAGCCACCCGGAATATCGATATTCCGATACTGGTCGAAAATGTTGATGGTCAGACAGAGGTTCCTGATCAGGTCCAGTCCGAGAAAGGAAATGGCGTTATCCAGATTGGTGATGCGTTGCCGAAGGCCGAAAAAGGCGGAATTAACCAGTTGGAGGATTTTTGCCGTCATGCCTATGTCCCGGGAGACAATGGCGGCAATATCGCGGATCGTCACATGGTTTTCTTCCAGCTTCCGCATGATTTCCGTGTAGAGGGCCGGCAGGCTCGGAAGCCGGTTGAGGTTGGCCACGAGCTTCTTGAGTTCCGGATCGGTAAGCTTTCCGGAAACATCGGAAACCCTTTGAAGGGGATTTTTCAGAATCACCGGATTACAGGGTTTCGCAATAAACTGGTGTACCGTGTCCATGCATTGCATGACCAGGGCGTCGTCGGAGTAACCGGAAAGAATAAGACGCACGGTCTGCGGATAACGCTTCTTGACCTCATTGATCAGTTCCGCGCCGTTCATGCCCGGCATACGCATATCCGCCACGATCACGTCGAAGGGAGACAGGGCCATGGCTTCCAGGGCCTGGACACCGCTTTCCACAAAGACCATTTCCCATTCATGACGGCAGGCGTAAAGCATACGCTGCAGTCCATGAAGAACCATGGGTTCGTCATCGACGAAGAGAACGCGTTTCTTCATCATAGAATTCCTCCAAGCGGTTTAGGCGCCCGCGGTGAGGCCGGAACGAGCGGGAAAAGCGGGATTATCCTCGGGCGGGCCCTGTTTGCCGAGAGGGAGGCGAACCTCGAAAGTGGTTCCCTCGCCGGGCGTTGTGACAAAAGAAATTTTTCCGCCGTGTTTTTTCACAATGATGTTGTGAGCAATGGTCAAGCCCTGCCCGGTGCCCTTGCCCACCTCCTTGGTGGTGAAAAACGGGTTGAAAATGTGCGGCTGTGCCTCTGGGGGAATGCCCGTGCCCGTGTCGGACACGGAAAGGACCGCTTCATTGCCTTCCTGCTTGGTCGAGATCATGATTCGCCCCATGCGGGGGCTTTCTCCCGCCGTGTTTTCCCGTATCGCCTGGGCCGCGTTGATGATCAGGTTGAGAATGACCTGGTTGATATCGGCGGGATAACACGTGACCAGGGGTAGAGCCGGGTCCAGGGACGTCGTCAGGTCGGTCGTGTATTTCCATTCATTCCTGGAGAGTGTGACCGTTGATTCGACGGCCTTGTTCAAGTCATACTCGATTTTTTCCGTTTGGCCCGGGTGGGAGAACTCGCGCAAGGACTTCACGATGCGGATGACCCGTTCAAGGCCCTCCAGAGACTGTTCAATCGCCATGGGCACTTCCTTCAGAAGATAGGGCAGGTCGATTTCATCGGCTTTGGCCCGGAGTTGTTTCCCCCTGTCCTGCAGGTTCATGGGATCGGCTTCCTCTTCCGCCGCGTTTGTGCAGAGGGAAATCAGGGATACGATGTCCTGAAAAGCCTCCCGGACAAACCGGGTGTTGTCGCTGATGAACTGAATGGGCGGATTGATCTCGTGGGCGATGCCCGCTGCCAGTTGCCCCACCGATTCCAGTTTCTGGATGTGAAGATTCAGGGTCTCTCTGGTTTTCCGCGCAGAGATGTCGCGCACGATACTGAGAATGAATTGGTCCCCGTCGATATCGGCGGGGTGGGCACTCACCTCAACCGGAAACAGGGCGCCGTCTTTTCGAACATGTTCCGTTTCAATCTGCATCCCCTTGCTGAAGGCAATCTTCAGATCCTTTTGCAGGGTCTTGCGTAAATGAGGCGCCCGAAGATCGAAGATCGTCATCGACAACAGGGCATCCCGGTCGTGGCCGTAGGCGGCGAGGGCGGCCCGGTTTACATCGAGAATTCTTCCGTCTTCCCCCACGAACAGGATGATTTCACGCGTATTTTCCGAGAGAAGCCTGTATCGCTGCGTAATTAATTCGTTCTCCCTGCGCTGGCTGATGTCTTCCAGCGTGCCCTCGATACAGCAAATCCCTCCCTGGCCATCCCGGATCGCCTGGGCGTTCAGCGAGACCCAGATGGTTGAGCCGTCTTTTCTCAGAGTGCGGATTTCGTGCCCTTTGATGACGGCGTTTCGTTCAATGAGGGGGCGCAGGATCTGCCAATCCCGGGGGTCCGCCAGGAGTTGTCCCGTGATGCTGTCCACCCCCGCGACCATTTCCGCGGCGGACTCGTAGCCGTACATGCGACTCAGGGCGGCATTGACACTGATTAAACGGCCCTGGGGCGTACACTGAAAGACGCCCTCTCTTGTGATGTCGAGAAGGCTCCCGCATTTTCTTTCGCAGTCCCGATCATTCCCCTTCACCTGTTTGTATTCCGCGATGTTGTGGAGGCACTCGAAGGCGCCGGAGGTTTCCCCCTTCACGTCGAACAGAGGTCCGGCTACGGCGGAGAAACAGGGCGCGTTTTTCGCGGACAGGGCTGTCGCGTATTCTTCAGCAAAGAGAAAGGGCCCTCCTTTTTTGATTGAAGCATATTTTTCTTTGATCTCGTCATCGGGGCAATGCACGAGGTCCACGAGTATGGGCCGTCTTGCCCCGTAAAAAGGAACGGCATAGGCGTAGTCACCCTTGCCCAGAATATCCTTTTGCGACACACCGGTCAGTTTTTCCGCCGCATGGTTCCAGACCACAACGGTTCCGTTAAGGTCGATGGCGAAGAAGGCATCGGACAGAGAATCGATTATGTTCAAGATGTTTTCGTTATTTGAAAAAAGTGCGTGACCGCGGATTGTCTCCAAATCCGGGTGGGGGTTATCCGTCTTCATTTGCGACTCCCGAATATTATTCCGGACCGGGTCCGGTTTCATATGGCCGGACCGTCCCCCCCCTCTTGCCCGGGCGGGTGAAACGCGTGTTCACGGACCCTGCTCGGCGGTGGCGGACGGGGAGGAACAACTGTTTTCCCTCCGGGTTTGCGTGGCGGGATCAGTTTTCTTCCGAATATTCTTGTTGCAAGATACGGACCGTTCCCGATTCCAATTGAGACGAAAGAAAGTTTTTCAGCCTTTCGCAGGTCATATCGTTGACTTCATAGCCCCTGGGAACCACCATGATTCTCTTGGCGTTGTAGACGTCCTCGTCGATGATCATGCCGTTGCGCAGCTCGCTGATCTTGACCCGGCGCACGATTCGGTTTCGGCGGGGCAGATCGAGAGTCGTCAGCAGGTCCAGAAGGGACGGGTCATAGTGATCAGGGCGCCCGGCCATGATCCGGATGGCCTCTGCCGGGTCGTAACGGTGCAGCAGGGTGTCAAAATCAGTCAATACCCTGAGCAGGTTTGCGCCGGTGCGGATGATTTCGGTGTTTTCGGTGCCGTCAAAAACCAGGGGGCTTTTGCATGAATTGTTTTGCTGTGTGATCATGGCCGCCACAGTGGCGAGACGCGGGATATTGGCCAGGAGCATGCCGGATGTTTGGGGAACGGAGGCGATCATCTCTTTCTCTTGATCGGTCAGGGCCGTTCCGGACAGATGTTTTTCGATGATTTCCGGCGGGATGTTGACAAATCCGAGGGACGCCAGCAGCGCCGCCACCTCGTACTGCCAGGGGGACGGAAGCGACAAGCGGCGCGCAATCGAGGCGACGTATTTCCGGATGCGCATGGCCTGGCTGAATGCGACGGGATTAGCCAGAGACAAAATGTCGACGAGAATTTTGATGCTTCCCTTGAGCGTCTTTTCAAGCAACTCCTTCTCCGCCGTGATCAGACGGTACTGTTCCAATGCCGCATTCAGGGCCGGAACGATTTCTTCGACCGGAGAGGGTTTCGTTAAAAAACGGAAAATAGCCCCCTGGTTGATGGCATCGATGGCGGTCTGGCGTTCGGCGTTTCCCGTCAACATCAGCCGAACCGTTTGAGGCGCCAGCCTGCGGACCTCTTTGAGAAACATGATCCCGTCCATGAGGGGCATGCGCATATCCGATACGACCACGGCGAAGGGTCCTTCCCGGGCGATCATTTCCAGACCCGCTTCACCGCTTATGGCCGTGCGGAGGTTGTATTTCCTGCGAAGCTGCCGATCGAGGGCGTCGAGAACGTTTTGTTCATCATCTACGAATAGAATCTTTTCCATAGGCGCATCTCCGGGGTGCCGTACCGTATTGCGAACGGTGGAAACGAGAAGGGGAATCCGCGCATTCGTGATGTCCCAGACGAAGGAATTCCAATATATAAAAGTACACGGGAAGTTTCAATTGAAAAAGCCCCGCCAGTGGGCCGGCGGCGGAGCATGATGAGGGTGGGCGGAGCGGTCCGGAAAAAGCGGGAAGCCGTGCGATCTTTGCCTTGACAGGTTTTGAAATCGTGTTGTATTCATAACCGGTTGAGAAATAAGCGTCTTTGTCATTCTAATTTTGATGGGCTTGTAAGAAGTCACTCAGGTCATCATGCCGGTGACCACCTGTACCGGGAAGTGCTTCATTTTGCTGGAGTCCGGAGCGGGTTCGGGATGATGAAAGGCGTTGATTTTTGACTTGTTGCGGGACCGTCGATTTTGGGTTTGAAGAAGCGCGATCCTCGAAAGGGAACCCAGCCCGTGGGAACACGGGGATATGCAGCGATCTCATCTGAGAAGGAGGCCAGCGATGAAAAGCCGATACCTGGAAACAGAAAAAGCCGTGGGGAAAGTGCTCTGCCATGATATGACCCAGATCATCCGGGGGGTCCACAAAGGTCCCCGATTCAAAAAAGGACACGTCATCCGGGAAGAGGATGTACCGGTTCTGCTCAGTATGGGGAAGCATCACATCCAGTTGATGGATCTCGATCCGGGGGAACTCCACGAGGAAGACGCGGGCCTGCGCCTTGCCGAAGCCGTCGCGGGCCCGGGGCTGGCCCTCAAAGGCCCCATGGAAGGGAAATACGAGCTGATCGCGGCGTCGGACGGCCTGCTGAGGGTTGACGCGAAGACCCTCCTTAAAATCAACCGCATCCCCCAGATAGCCGTTGTGACCCTGCATGACCTGACACCGGTCCGCAAAGGAGAACGGGTGGCGGGAGCGAAGGTCGTTCCCCTGGTTATCGAGGAAAAATATGTGACCCGGGTCGAGGGCCTGGCCAAGCAGGTTTACCCACTGATCACCGTGAAGCCCTACCGGAAAATGAAGGTAGGCGGTGTGATTACGGGGCGGGAAGTCAGTGAAGGCCGGATCGATGACGGGTTCGGGCCCGTCCTGGGGGAGAAGGCGGCGGCCTTCGGTCTTGAAGCCCCGGAGATCACCTATGTCGGTGACGACCGGGAGAGAATCGCAGGGGCGATTCTGGATCAACTTGAAAGGGGTTGCGAACTGGTTCTCGTGACGGGGGGCATGTCCGTCGATCCCGACGACATGACCCCCGCCGGTATCCGGATGACCGGCGCGAAAATCATTCGCTACGGGGCCCCGGTCATGCCCGGTTCCATGTTCCTCATGGCCTACAAGGGAGACATCCCCATCATTGGTGTTCCCGGATGCGCCATGTACGCGGATACGACGATTCTTGATCTGCTCCTCCCCCGGGTGCTCGCGGGTGAAAAAATCACCGCTCAGGACGTTGTTCGTTTCGGCCATGGCGGTCTGTGCCGGAATTGCAAGGAATGCGTTTATCCCGTCTGTGCCTTTGGTAAGGGCTAGGTTCCATGGCCGCCTCTAATCATTCCCTGAGCCTCGTGTCCTGTCTGCCCCTGCCGGAGCGGGGGGTTGTGACTATCTACGGCGCAGGTGGCAAGACAATCCTCATGGACGTTCTGGCTCGCGAACTCACGGCGCGGAAGAAAACGGCCATCCAGACCACGACGACCAAAATTTTCCGACCCGAAGACGTGCCGGTCGTCATCGGTGAGGATTTCCCGGAGGTTGCGGGGCGGTTGACGACGCATATCGGGATGGACGGCCGGGTGATTCTCGGTACGAAGTTACTGCGGGAGAACAAGATTGACGGGATCGACCCGGCTTGGCCGGAAGCGCTCCTGGAGAATCACGTGGCCGATTATGTCATTGTTGAAGCGGACGGAGCGGCCCGGAAGCCGATCAAGGGCTATGCTTCCTATGAACCCGTTTTTCCGACCCGTTCCGATCTGTTGATACCCGTCTTGGGTATCGAGGCCATCGGTCAGCCGGTCACGTCGGACCATGTCCATCGATGCGACGCGTTCCGCCGGCTGACGGGAGCACCGCCGGACGGGCCCCTCGCGGTTTCGCACTTCGCCGGGTGCATGATGCACATGATCGGCCTTGGACAGGCGAGTTCGCCGGATACCCCCGTTGTCCCGCTGATAAACAAGGTGGACCGCCTGAGCGGCACCGGTATGATCCAAGAGGTGGCGGCGGCCCTTTCGGGTACGGATGGGCGTATCCTGTTTGCCTCTCTTCAAAATGACCATCCCGTCCGGTTCGTTTATCAGGGGGGCAAGGGGAAGCAGGGATTCGAGTTTTCCGTTGTGGTGCTGGCGGCGGGAGGATCGGTTCGGATGGGCCGGCCCAAGCTGTCTCTTCGGATTCAGGGCAAAACGCTTCTGGAAAACGCGCTTACGCCGATCGGTCGGACGGGAATGAAAGACGTCGTCGTGGTGTTCAGTGAAGAGAATGAGGGATTGAAAGAACTCATCCCGCCCGGTTATCGGGTTGTCGTCAACAGGCGAAGCCGTGAGGGCATTTCCACATCGTTGAAGGCGGGTCTGGCCGCCGTTGATCCATGCAGCCAGGGGGTTCTTTTCGCCCTGGGTGATCAGCCGTTTATTGGCGCGGAGGTTTATGCAAGGCTGATGGATCATCATCGCCGTAACCTGCCCCTTCTTACCTGGCCGACCCATGGAGGCAAAAGGGGAAACCCCGTACTCTTCGATCGCCGCCTCTGGCCGCAACTGCTGCAA
>JAAYKM010000041.1 GCA_012522415.1 Deltaproteobacteria bacterium
AGGTCTGTCTGTTGATAGAAGATTGGTTTTAAGATCGTACCCATACATCGTTCTCTTAACCTTTTTAATGTTGGAAAGAGCATCCATCTATGTGACGACTTGACTTTTTTTAACATAGAAGAATGACATCTTAGACTGATGGCGGGATTCGGAATAACATGACATATGGGTTGCCCGGGCATGCGGAATGAAAAAAATAGGTTTCAGATGGAGGGGCGTTCCATGTCATTTCGACCCGGCGCAAGCCGGGGAGAAATCTTAATCCCCGAGGTTTCGGAAGCAGCGTTACGTTTAAGACTTCTCACGTTCGTTCGAAGTGACAAGAAGGAAAGGGTGTCGAAGCGACATGAAGTTGTGTCATCCCGAGGAGCCTCCCTCAGGTCATCCCGAGGAGTGCCCCTCATGTCATTTGAGGGTAACCGTCTGACGAGCCCACCTTGTCACCTGTTTACAGGTGGGATATGGGGACAGTATTCTGAGGAGCATCCCTTGTCCTTTCGAGGAGCTCCCCCATGTCATTTCGAGGAGCGAAGCGACGAGAAATCTTGTCCCCCACGCTGTCCCAAGGCGGTGCGTTCAGGATTCCTCACCCCGCTATCGCGGGGATTCGGAATGACATCTTAGGCTGACGGCGGGATTCGGAATAACATCTTAGACTGACCGGGGTTCAGAATGCCACTTTAGAACAGTCGCGGGGCCTCGGAATGCCACGCAGGGCAATGCATTGCGTCCCTTTAACCTGCTGGCTTTCGGCAGGAAGAAAAGGATGAGAAATGACGATCTCCGAATGGCTCGATAAAAAAATGGCGGTGGGAATCGATGTCGCCCACATTGAAGTGCCGACGGAGATGATGATCGACGAAGCTCCGGATGAAACCATTTATTTCAAGGAGATTCGTTCATGCAGCATACTGTGCCCTGAGGACCATCCGTTTGCCACCGTCGAACGCTTCGGAGACTGGTATTACGCCCGGGGACGCGATAAAGAGGCCTCCCGTCATACAACGCTCCCCCTTTGGTGGCTGTGGACAAGGGATAAACCCCTGGCGTTACGGACGGCGGAAGCACATATTGAAAAAGAATAATGGAGAAATCCGGGGACATCCATGATAAGGTTTTTCGAGAGGGAAACGGAGGTTCCCCCTATGTCCCGGCGGGGGACCATTGGTTTGTTGTCAGAAACCAATGATAAAATCGGGCGTTAAAAATCATTGAAATAAGGAGGAAAGAAAAATGGGAACAAAAGGAAGAGCAATCGTAGAACTTGATGTTGAACAGTTGCTGGAAATGCTCAACAAGGCCTATGCTGATGAATGGCTGGCATATTATCAGTACTGGGTGGGAGCCAGAGTCGCCTGCGGCAGAATGAGGGGCATCGTCGCCGAAGAATTAGCCGAACACGCTGCGGAGGAATTGGAGCACGCCGAAATGTTGGCGGAAAGAATCCTCACCCTGGGGGGCACACCTCTTTTAAAGCCGGAGGAGCTGATAAAAGAATCCAATTGCGGTTATGCCGTTCCAAGTGATCCCAATACGATCAAACTTCTTCAACAAAACATAGAAGGCGAACAGTGCGCGATTGAAACCTACAAAAAGCTTTTAGACTTTGTAAAAGATAAGGATCCAATCACCTATAAGCTCATCCTGGATATCTTGGAGGATGAGGTCGAACACGAAGAGGATTTGGAGGCGATTCTGTCGGATATGCAATAACCATCACGCAATGGCATCGAAAAAGCCCGTCTATTGGTTTAGACGGGCTTTTTCATATTAAGTCCGGTATTTTATAATAAAAATATCCCTTGACGTGAAAAAAGGGTGCTTCTATACTCCGAACCCTCAAAAATGAGTTCCATTGATCACTTCAGTTTCAATCAACATCAAAATAATTTATTTGCGAGGAGGGGAATATGTTTATCACCCTGACCGACGGCCGGAGAATACCCATGGAAATGCACCGGGTAAAGATTGTGCAGAAGCTCAATCTGCTTCCCGCTTCCGAGCGGCTGAAATGTTTGCGGGCGGTTGGCTACAACACCTTTCTCCTTCCCTCGAGAGAAGTCTTTCTGGACATGCTGACCGACAGCGGCACAAATGCCATGAGCGACAACCAACTTGCCGCCATGATGGTCGCTGATGACGCCTACGCGGGCTCGGAAAGTTTTTACAAGCTCGCCGATGCCGTCAGAGAGGTTTTCGGATTTGCATACACCCTGCCGGTTCATCAGGGGAGGGCCGCCGAACATCTGCTCGTCAAGGTCCTGCTGAAGCCCACCCAGGTTGTTCTCAACAATTACCACTTCCCTTCGACACGGGTTCATGTGGAAATCGCAGGATCCCGGATTCTGGACCTGGTTGCGGATCGCGCCCTGATCCCCGCGACCGATGAACCGTTCAAGGGCGACATTGACATTGTCAAACTCAAGGAGGCCATCAGGGAGTACGGTCCGGACAGGATCGCCTTCATCCGGATGGAGGCCACGACCAACCTGATCGGCGGTCAGCCGTTTTCCCTTCAGAACCTGCGGGCAGTGAAAACCGTCGCCGATGAAAATAACCTGCTCCTTATTCTGGATGGCAGCCTGATCGGTGAAAACGCCTATTTCATCAAAATGCGCGAGGCGGGGTACGCGGACAGGTCCATCAAGGAAATCCTCCTGGAAATGATGAAATATGTAGATATTTTTTACATGTCGGGCCGCAAAAGCGGGGGTGCACGGGGTGGACTCATCGCGACGAACCACAAGGAACACTTTGACCACCTGATGACATGGCTGCCGGTCTATGAGGGCTTCTCGACTTACGGCGGCATGTCCACCAAGGAAATCGAAGCCATGGCGGTGGGACTGGTGGAAATGACCCAGACCGAAGTTGCCGGCAGCAGCCCGGAGTTCATACAGTATTTTACGGAACGTCTCCAGAATGATGGCGTACCCGTTGTGACCCCCCCGGGGGGGCTTGCCTGTCATGTTGACGCCCGCTCCTTCCTCCCCGATATGCCGCCCCTGCAATATCCAGCGCAGGCCCTCAACGCGGCGATGTACCTGGTTTCCGGGGCGCGGGGCGTGGAACGAGGGTCCATGTCCGAAGACCGGGATCAGGACGGCAAGGAGATAACCGCAAGGATGGAACTGGTGCGCATCGCCATCCCACGGCGCAGTTTCACTCTCGGGCACATCGAGTATGTGGCGGATCGTGTCGTCTGGCTGCACCGTCATAAGGAGCTCATCGGCGGACTCAGGTTTGTGGAAGAACCGCCGGTAATGCGCTTTTTCTTCGGCAGGCTTGAGCCTGTGGGGAATGACTGGGGCGCGACCTTGGTGGACGCGTTCAAGGCCGATTTCGGGGATGTGTGATAGCATCATACCTTTCAGCTAAAAACCATCCTGCTTGTCCCCGTGGGTACGTCAAAGGAAGGAGGATGCTGAAAGCGTTTTTTGCGATCCGTTGTGCAATCCCATGGGGTCCCCTCATATGTATCAGGGTCGACACCCAGGCTCGCCGTCTCCGCCTCATTTCTCGAAACCAGGTCATATTGGGGACGGCGATCATTTGGATCCTTTGGTTCGTTCAGGAAAAATACCCGATAAATTTAATAATAACTGTGTATTGACAGGAAGAGATTTTTCTGGCGATGCTTCGAAGATTGCGATATAGCACGCGATATCCGGGCTGCGGACGTGTTAAAAGGTGTATGGAGCAGGAGAACCATGAATTTCGTTATACGGGCCGGTACGCAAAAAGACGCCGGGGAATGTGGCGCAATTTGCTTTGAAGCTTTTGCGACGGTTATGCCGCGTCACGGTTTTCCTCGATTGGTTCTATCCCCCGAAGCGGTAAAGGAGAATTTCTCAGACCGCCTTTCCCATCCGGGTTATCATGTTCTGGTTGCCGAAAGGGATGGAAGACTGCTCGGGAGCGTCGTCATCGATGAACGCTCCCTGATCGCCGGGGTGGGACCGTTGACGATCGATCCCGCGGTTCAGGACCGTAAGATCGGACGCCGCCTCATGCAGGCCGTTTTCGAACGGGAACGGGAACGTCGTTGTCCCGGGATGCGATTATGTCAGGACGCATATCAGAACAGATCCCTGGCCCTGTACGCGAAACTGGGTTTCGAGGTGCGCGAGCCCCTCGTCGTCCTTCAGGGGGCGCCGCCGGGTCTGAAGCTCCCCGGCTATACGGTGCGATTTGCCGGGATTGAGGATGTTGATGCGTGCAATGCCTTATGCCGACGTGTTTTTGGTTATGACCGTGGCGATGAGCTGCGGGACGCCGTGGAAGCCGGAACGGCAACTCTGGTGGAACGGGACAATCGGTGTAGCGGCTATGCAACGGGGGTAGGGTACAGCGGACACGCAGCAGGCGAAACCAGTGCCGATCTCAAAGCCCTGATCGGGGCTGCCGCACAAGTCAGCGGACTTGGATTCCTGTTGCCGAGCCGAAACGGGGAACTGCTTCGCTGGTGTCTGGGAGAGGGTTTCCGAATTGTCAAAATAATGACGCTCATGAGCGCGGGGCTTTATCACAGCCCGCAAGACGCTTTTCTTCCTTCCATTTCGGGCTAAGAGCAAAACAGAAATTCACAGACGATTGATGCCTGGAAGCGACAGGCCGGAAGGGCATCCTCAACGGGGCGTTTTTATTCCCCCTGACGATATTTCCCGTCTTCTATTCACTCCTGTACTGTCCGCTCAACTGGCCGCAGGCAGCAAGGATATCGCTCCCCTTGCTGACCCGGAGTATTGCCGTGTAGTGATGCTTTGCCAGGTACGACTGGAAGGCGGCGACGGCTTCCGGGGAGGGGCCTTTGAAGGGAGAGCCGGGGAATTCGTTGAAAGCGATCAGGTTCAGCTTACAACGGGTTCCCTTGAGGAGCCGAACGAGCCTGGCCGCGTCCTCCAGGGAATCGTTGACCCCGCCGATGAGGATGTATTCGAAGGTCACCATCCTCCGCCCCGGCATGTGATAGTCCCTGCAGGCGGCGAACAGTTCCGCCAGGGGATACTTTCGGTTTATGGGCATAAGATCGCTGCGGAGTCTGTCATCCGGGGCGTTTAGGGAAACGGCGATGTTCACGCAGATGTCCTCGCCGAGTTTCAAAATCATGGGGGCAATCCCGCAGGTGGAGAGGGTTATCTTCCGGGTGGAAAAGCCGAAGGCGTGGTCCGACGTAAGCACCCGGATTGCCTTGACCACGTTGTCGTAGTTGTCAAGGGGTTTCCCCATGCCCATAAGGACGATGTTTCTGATTTCCGGTCCTTCCGGCATGTTGGTTCGGAGAGCCATGACCTGGCCGGTGATTTCCGATGGCCGTAGATTACGGGTAAACCCCTGTTTTCCTGTCAGGCAGAAGCGGCAGCCCATGCGGCATCCGACCTGGGTGGAGACGCAGATGGTCCAGTGGGTTTTACCGGGAATAAGAACACTTTCGATATAATTGCCGTCATCGAGCCTGAACAGCACTTTTTTCGTGGTGTCCCCGGCTGTCCGGGTTTCGACGATGCGCGGGGTGTCAATGACCGCGCGGCGGGAAAGTTCCTCCCGGAACACGCGGGAAAGGGTCGTCATCTGGTCGAATGATGTGGCGCCCTGGCGATAAAGACACTTCAGTATCTGGCGAGCCCGGTAGCGTTCCTTCCCCAGTCCGGCGATGAAAGTCTCCAGTTCCTCGGGAGACATATCCTTCAGGTTGGGGAGTCCGGCATTTATCATTTACAGCAGTTCTTCCAGGCGTTGGGCGATGGCGTCGATGAACCCTTCCGTGTTGGCTTTCCGGTTGGCCGGGCTGGGTTCCGCGACGAGCAGGAGATCCCCTGTCATGGTTCCTCCCTCGACGGTGGCGAGAGCCGCCTTCTCCAGGCAGTCGGCAAACCATGTGACTTCCGGCGTACCGTCCAGCTCGCCCCGTTTGCGAAGCGCCCCGGTCCAAGCGAAGATGAGAGCCATCGAGTTGGACGACGTCTCTTCGCCGTTCAAGTGCTTGTAATAATGCTTCTGGACGGTTCCGTGGGCCGCCTCGTATTCATAGTATCCATGAGGGGAGACGAGCACGGACGTCATCATGGCGAGGCTGCCGTTGGCGGAGGCGATCATGTCAGACATGACGTCGCCGTCATAGTTTTTCACCGCCCAGAGAATGCCCCCCTCGGTTTTCATAATCCGGGCAACGGCATCGTCGATCAGGGTGAAGAAATATTCGATCCCCGACGCGTTGAATTTGCCCTTCCAGTTCTGCTCGTATTCGTCATCGAAGATTTTCCGGAAACGGGCGTCATAGATTTTGGAAATGGTGTCCTTCGTGCTGAACCAGAGATCGAGTCTCTGTTCCAGGGCATAAGTGAAGCAGGCCTTAGCGAAACTCAGAATGGATTCATCTGTATTGTGAATACCCTGAATGATGCCGGGGCCGGTGAATTCCTTGATGGTGCGGCGTGATGGTTCCCCGCCGCCGGCGGGTGTAAATACAAGTTCCGCCCTGCCCGGACCGGGGACCCGGATTTCCGTGTTGCTGTAAACATCGCCATAGGCGTGCCTGCCGATGGTGATGGGCTTTTTCCAGGCGGAAACCGCGGGGCGGATGTTTTTGACCACGATCGGGGTTCTGAACACAGTGCCGTCAAGCAGGGCGCGAATCGTCCCATTCGGGCTCTTCCAGGCCTGCTTCAGGCTGTATTCCCTGACCCGGTCTTCCGTCGGGGTGATGGTGGCGCACTTGACCCCGACGCCGTATTTGATGATTGCCCGGGCCGCGTCAAGGGTTACCTGGTCGTCTGTGTTGTCCCTGTGCTTGACGTGCAGGTCATAGTACTCCAGGGGGATATCGAGGTGGGGTAAGATGAGCTTTTCCTTGACGAATTGCCACATGATCCGGGTCATTTCATCGCCGTCCATCTCCACCAGCGTGGTTTTGACTTTTATTTTCTCCATGCCGTGTCCTTTGTTATATTTTCCCCCCATGATGAATCGGGAATTGTTAACCCGGCGGGCCGATTTGCCCTCCCGAATGATTCTTGGCTAGGAACGCAGATTCAGGGCGCCTCCGGCCAGGATCATGGCCTTCTGGCGATCAGACAGATCGTGGACAACTTCGAATTGCAGCCCCTTGGTGATGTCTCTGACGATAAGGGGACGACCCTCCGTGATAATCCTTCTGATATCCGGAATTTCCAGAGAATCTCCCTGGTCGATCCGGTCATAGTCCCCTTCGTTGCTGAAAGTCAGCGGGAGGATGCCGAAATTGACCAGATTGGCCGCATGGATCCGTTCGAAGGATTTGGCAATGACGGCCTTGACCCCGAGGTACATGGGACAAATGGCCGCGTGTTCACGCGATGATCCCTGACCATAGGAAAGTCCCGCTACAAGGAGGTTGTGTCCGCCCCTGTCCCGGATGTCTGCGGCGCGCTTCGAGAAGGCGGGATCCACGTTTTCAAAGGCAAAATCAGCGTAACGTGGGATGTTGGAACGGTACTTCATCCGATCACCGGCGGGGATGATGTGGTCTGTCGTGATCTTGTCGCCGATTTTCAGGGTGATCTGCCCCCGAATGTCCGCAGGGAGCTCGGTGTTTTTCGGTGGTGCGCCGATATTGGGACCCCTGAGAATTTCCGTGGCGGCTCCTTCTTCTTTTGATACCGGTGGGATGATCATGCCGTCGTCTATGTGAAAACGCGCGGGCATGACCACATCGGGGTAGGGTATGTCCAGATCACGCGGATCGGTGAAGACCCCGGTGATTACGGCCGCCGCCGCCGTTTCGGGACTCACCAGGTAAATCATGGCGTCTTTCGTCCCGGATCGGGCGAGGAAATTGCGGTTAGAGGTGCGGAGGGAGACGGCGGCGCTCCGGGGACTTTGACTGTTTCCAATACAGAAGCCGCAGGCATTTTCCATGAGCCTGGCGCCGACGGACAAAAGATCCGACAGGTAACCGTCCCGTGAAAGATTTTCCAGAACCTGCTTCGATCCCGGGGCGATGATGAAACTCACGCGGGGATGAACAACCTTCCCCTTGAGGATCTTCGCCACCGTAACCAGATCCTTGTAAGATGAATTGGTACAGCTTCCCAGACAAACCTGATCGACGGGAACGGCACCCATTTCCCTGACGGTGCCGATCTGGTCGGGGCTGTGAGGTTTTGCCGTCAGGGGTACAAGTTCGCCCAGGTCGATCGCGATGGTTCTGTCGTAAACGGCATCCTCGTCGGCAGCGAGCGGTGTCCAGTCCTGGCCCCGGCCCTGCGCTTCAAGGAAATTCCTGGTCATTTCATCGCTGGGAAAAATGGACGTGGTGACACCGCACTCCGCCCCCATGTTGGCAATCGTGGCCCGCTCCGGAACCGTTAAATACTGCAGAGCGCTCCCGCCGTATTCGAACACGTGGCCAACATTGCCCTTTGTGGAAAAAATCTCCAGAACCTTCAGTATGATGTCCTTGGCAGACACCCAGGGGGACAGTTTCCCTTCCAGGTTGATTTTGATGACCCGCGGACAGGTAAGGTAAAACGGTTCGCCCGCCATGGCCAGAGCCACATCGAGCCCCCCCGCGCCGATTGCTGCCATGCCGAGAGCGCCTCCCGTCGGCGTGTGACTATCGGAGCCGATCAAGGTTTTGCCGGGTTTTCCAAACCGTTCCAAGTGTACCTGATGGCAAATGCCGTTACCGGCCCGGGAGAGGTGGATCCCATACTTGCGGGCCACAGACTGGAGATAGCGGTGGTCGTCGGCGTTTTCGAAGCCGATTTGAACGGTGTTGTGATCGATGTAGCTGACCGAAAGTTCCGTTCTGACCCACGGGAGGTTCATGGATTCAAACTGGAGATAGGCCATCGTTCCCGTTGCGTCCTGGGTCAGGGTCTGGTCGATCCGGATGGCAATTTCGCTGCCTGGGACGTAGGTGCCCGTAATCAGATGTTGCCGCAAAATTTTTTCCGTAAGGGTTTCAGTCATGATTGATTCACTTCTTCGACAGGTCTTCGTGTCCCGCCAGCTAAACGGTTGTGGCCTTGTTCGGCCGTTGTTTAGGAGATGAACACTATAGAAAGGCGTGGAATAAATCAATATAAAAATAGGAGAACAGGGGGGAGCGGGCTTGAAGAATCAATGGATCAGCCGGGAATAACCTCCGTTTCCAGAGTGAAGGGATCGACGGCCAGAACCCTACTTTGCCCATGTTGTTCAAAGGTGCGGGTGGCGATGCGGATCGTGTTTTCGAAGGCAAAAGGTAGAAAAATGGGCTGGTAATGCGCGATGGAGCCCGCCGCAAAAGTGACACCGAAAGGAAAAAACAGAACGAGGCAACAGAGGCAGAACACGGGGAAAAGCTTTTTTATAGCTTGTCCTCCAGCTCCTTGATTCGCACAGCCTTGATGAACCGTTTGTTATAGTAGGGCTCGTTAAGGCTGCTCACTCGAACTTTTTTGGATTTGCCGGAGGCGGCGTGGACGAATTCATTATTGCCGATGTAGATGCCGACATGGCTGATATGGTAACGCCGGGTATTGAAGAAAACCAGGTCCCCCACGGCGAGCTTGTCTCGAGAGACCTTCTGGCCCATTTGAGCCTGTTCTCGTGCTGTTCGGGGTAAATTAACATCAAAAATCGAATAGATGCGTTTTACAAAGGCGGAACAGTCCAGGCCTTTCAATGATGCGCCACCGAAACGGTAGGGAGCACCCAGGAACCCCTTCGAAATTTTCACCAGGAGTTGTCTTTCCTTGGAATCGTCCCATTTCCCAAGGAATCGAGGGAGCTGCTCCCCGTCTTCCTCGCTCAGCACGTCTTCATGGTTATCCGGGGGATTTTCTATTTCTTCCAAATCGTTCAGGTCGAAATGATCGAGGCTATCCATGCTTTCTGGATTTCCTTGATGCAGATTCGCCGGTTCCGGATAAGTGAGCCTGAGTTTCTGTCCCGGCCGGATCCGGTTGCTGCTGACCCGGTTGATCGCCTCCAGATCGCGCACGGAGACTCCCGTGACCTTGGCGATTCTTGTGAAGGTATCTCCTTTGCGGACCACGTAGGTTGTGTTTTGATGTTTATTGGAAGCCGCCCCCTGACAGGGGGTTTTTATTGATTTGGTTTTGTCCTGGGTAGGGATGGTGAGAACCTGATTGAGACTCAGTTTGTCGCTTTTGAGATGGTTGGTTTCTTTCAGGCTTTTTATAGAGACATGGTATCGTTTTGCGATAGCTGAAAGGGTGTCACCCTTTTTGATGCGATATGTTTCTGCTGAAGAGCCGTTTGTTGGTAAGCAAAACATGAACAGGACGAGAAGTCCCAGCCAGAGAGCGATACGCCGATTCGTCATGAAATTCCTCCTCCAGGGTGTTCGGGGGTTTCATTATTTCGGTCGTATTGTGCACGGATACCAAGGAGCGCCACACGACTGCCCCCCTCTCTATCGGAAAAAAAACGACAAGTCAAATTTTTTTTCGCTTTCTCTTCTTGATTGTGGGCGACTTCACATTATTCATGGAGGCGACGCTGAGTCCGTCAGGCTCTCCAGGGGAAAAGAACCACCACGTTGTGTCTCTGAGATGGTCAATCCGCCGGTTCCCCTCAATTTCCCTTTGCCCATCCCGGCAGGCCTGTGATAAAGACGGGCCATGCTGAATGTGGGACTGACAGGGGGTATCTCGACGGGAAAAACGACCGTCTCCCGGCTGCTCGTGGAGAGGGGGGCCATGCTTGTTGACCTCGATGTGGTGGCGCATCAGGTCCAGCTTCCGGATACGGATGTGTGGAAGGAAATCGTCGCGACATTTGGGGAGGGCATTCTTCGCCCGGACCGGGCGATTGACCGAAACAAGTTGGGGACCATCGTGTTCAGCGATCCAGCGAAACTGAAACGTCTGAATGCAATCGTTCATCCCCAGGTGTTCCACGAATGTAGAAATCGCATCCGGCATATCGAAATCACGCAGCCCGATGCCATTGTTCTGTCAGACGTTCCGCTCCTGATAGAAATTGACGCTCAGTCGTGGTTCGACCTTGTGATGTTGGTGTATATTCCTCCAGAAGAACAGTTGGAGCGTCTCATCAAGCGAAATGGTTACAGCAGGGAATACGCGGAAAAACGTATTGCCTCGCAAATGTCCATTGAGGAAAAGATAAAGCACGCAGGCCTTGTTATCGACAACCGCGGGAGCATCGAAGAAACAGAGAGGCGAGTCGGAGAGGTCTGGCAGAAACTTCTGCGATACGAAAAAAATAAACGTGAGCAAAAACCATTGATATGAAGGAGAGACAGTATGATCGAAAGCAATGTCATCACCGATTTTTCGTCCAAGGAATTCACTCCCCTTGTCGATCCCACGGCCTATGTTCATCCCCTGGCCAGTGTGGTCGGGCATGTCATATTGGGGAAAAACGTCATGGTCGCGCCGTGTGCGTGTGTCCGGGGTGACGAAGGCCAACCCCTTTTTGTCGGGGATGATGCGAACGTTCAGGACGGCGTGGTGATCCATGCCCTGGAAACGGAGAAGGACGGGAAGGTATTGGAAGACAATCTATACGCCGTTGCAGGCGAAAAGTACGCCGTTTATATCGGTAACCGGGATTCTCTTGCGCATCAGGTGCAAATTCATGGTCCCGCCGTGGTTTTGGACGACTCTTTCATCGGGATGCAATCTCTGGTTTTCAAATCATTTGTGAACAGCCACTGCGTTGTGGAGCCGGGCTGCATTCTCATGGGGGTCACCATTCCCGAAAACCGTTATGTCGCGGCGGGTTCTGTCCTGAGAAGCCAGGAGCAGGCCGATGCCCTGCCCGTTATCGGTCCGGATTACCCACTTAAGGACCTCAACAAGGATGTCGTTCATGTCAATACGTCTTTGGCCAGGGCATATCTGAAGAAAGGGTCTCTGGAATGCGGTTGTTGATACGATGCGTCGGAGGTATGGTTCGGATGAAATAATCGGAACCCTGAGCCTGGTGGGGGGTGTCGGCCTCTTCAGCACTGTGGAGATTGCCAGTAAAATTATCGGGTCCCGGGTGGACCCGATTGTTCTGACCTTCATTCGGTTTTTTATTACCGGCCTGCTCTTGATTCTGATCAGTCTGCCCGTCCTGAAAATGAGAGCAGAGCCCTTCTCGCGGCGGGATTACGGCGTTTTTTTTCTGAACGGGTTCATCGGCATCACCCTGGCTTTGAGTCTCTTTCACACGGCGATTTTGGTTCTGGACAAAGCCGCGTCGGCAGCGGTCATCTTTTGTATCAACCCGGTCTTCGTTGTCATCTTGGCCCGTTATATCAACCAGGAACCCTGGAGCCGCCGCAAATGGGTCAGTGTTTTTCTCGGGGGCGCGGGGGTTCTCTGTTTTGCCTGTGAATCGGGGGTGTTTGCCTGGCATTCACTGCACGGTCTGGCCCTGATGGTCCTGGCGGCCTTTCTTTTTTCGCTGAGTACCTGCATCTCCCGGCGGGTCGTGGCACGTTACGGCGCTCTCGTTCTGATGGGCTTTTCATCCCTCGCCGGCAGCCTGATCCTTTTCCCCTTGGCCCTCATGCGCATCGAAATAACAGGGCTGCAACAGATCATGGATGCATCGGTGCCCATCTTTTACATCACGTTGATGGGGACTTCTCTTGCGTACTATCTCTATTATTACGGACTGTTAAATACCTCTGCCCAGCGGGGGGGCATGATTTTTTTTCTAAAACCAGTCCTGGCCTCCCTGCTGGCGGTCTGGGTGCTTGGTGAAACCATCAATTCATATATGCTGGGGGGGATTATCCTGATTCTGGCGGCTCTTTTCCTCGAACTTCCCCGGGATATGTTTCAGCGGATCCGGAGCGTTTTATGATGGCTCCTACATCTGGCTTTCGTGCTTTTTGACGTTTCTCTGGAATATGATGCGAAGACCCTCCAGGGTCAGCAATTCATCCACTTCATCGATCGTCCGGGATTCCGATGCCACCACACCGGCGAGCCCGCCCGTGGCAATCACATAGGGGTCGGATCTGGCTTCCTTCTTCATGCGTTCCACGATCCCGTCAACGAGACCGGCGTAACCGTAGATGATTCCCCCTTGCATACCGCTGACCGTGTCCTTGGCAATGATCATCTTTGGTTTTGTGAATTCGACCCTGGGTAATTTTGCCGCCCGCTGGAAGAGCGCTTCACTGGAAATAACAATTCCCGGTGTAATGCAACCCCCCATGTAC
>JAAYKM010000042.1 GCA_012522415.1 Deltaproteobacteria bacterium
GTACTCACCCCTGGGGGAAATGTAGTCGAAAGACATTGCCGTTCCAAAGTCAACAACGATCAGGTCCCTCCGGCACCTTTCGTATGCGGCCACGGCATTGACAATACGGTCCGCGCCGATTTCCCTTGGGTTGTCGTAAAAAATCGGCATACCCGTTTTTACGCCTGGTCCGACAATCAACGGAGTGGTCTGAAAGTACTTCAGGCAGACCGTTTCCAGGATATTCAGCATGGGTGGAACAACGCAGGAGATGATGATGTCGTCGATCTGTTTGGAGCTGATGTTGCTGGATTTGTAGAGTGAATAAATGAGCATGCCGTATTCATCCACCGTATGATCGATGACGGTTCTGATGCGCCAGTCATGAACCAGGACATCACCGTCATAGACCCCCAGCACCGTATTGGTATTGCCCACATCAATGACCAGTAGCATAGGTCTCTCCTTCCTTGTCCCTGTCCAGTCCTGTTGCGATATCAGCCGGACCTAGCCTTCCTTTTCGATCAGAAGGGAGATATCGGCCGCTTTCACCGAATGGGTGATCGCCCCTACGGAGATGAAATCGACTCCGGTGGCGGCAATATCCCTGACCGTTTCGTGGTTGACATTGCCCGATGCCTCGAGCGGAACCTTTCCGTTTGCCAAAGCCACGGCTTCTTTCATCTGGCTGACGGACATGTTGTCCAACATGAGTACATCGGCCCCACAGGCAAGCGCCTCTTTCACCTCATCCAGATTACGACATTCCACTTCGATTTTCAGCAGATGATGCGCCTTTCGTCGGCAACGGGAAACCGCCTCGGTGATTCCTCCCGCTGCATCGATGTGATTGTCCTTGATCAAGATACCGTCGCTCAGACCGAAACGATGATTATGTCCGCCCCCGACCGTCACGGCATACTTGTCCAGCACGCGGAATCCCGGGAGTGTCTTTCTTGTATCGACAATTCTGGCCCGTGTATCCTTGACCGCGGTGACATATCGACCGGTTTCCGTGGCAATACCGCACAGACGCTGCAGGATGTTCAGCCCCACCCGCTCTGCCCGGAGGATGTGACCGAGATTACCTCTGATTTCCGCAATAATCTCCCCCTTGATCACGAGGTCGCCGTCATTTTTTATTTTCTGCAGCACAAGGGAGGGGTCAACACAATGAAATACGGTGGCAAATACTTCCAAACCGGCCACAATCATATCATCTTTTGCCATGACCACCGCTTTACCCTTTTCACTGCCCGTCAGGGCGGACGATGTTGTGACATCCCCCCACCCGAGATCTTCGGCGAGAGCGGTTTCAATAAGCTTTTTCAGTTGCGTTGCATTCACCTTAATGGTCGGCCCCCTGTATCCCTTCGAATTTTTTGTACAGGTTTTCAAGAATGGTGAATTTATCGCGAAGATTTTTGTATTTTAATTCTTCCTTTTCGATTACCATCGGTGCCGCCTTCTTGATAAAATCCTGATTGGCGAGTTTATTGGATACCTGCCTGAGATCTTTTTCCATTTTGGCCATCTCCTTCTGCAAACGGCGCTTTTCGACGGAAATGTCCACCACCCCCTCCAGGAAAACAAAGATGCGCATGGCGGCGACGACCCCGGTTACGGCTCCCTTCGGTTCGGCCATATCCCCCGCGATATTCAGGGATTCCAAATTCGCCAGATTGATGATGTAGTGACGGTCCCGGTTCATGACGGACTTGGCTGCCGGGTCCGGTACGGAAATCGTAACGGTAATTTTCCTGGAGGGGGACACGTTCATCTCGCTACGGATGTTACGAATTTTCGTAACGACTTCCATGAGCAGGGCCATCTCTTTTTCCGCCGAGATGTCCTTCAGCGCTTCATTCGGTTCGGGGAAAGGGTTCACCATGACGGATGTCCCGTCATGGATGCATTTCTGCCAAATTTCCTCGGTGAGGAAGGGCATAAAAGGATGAAGGAGCTTCAGGGACGTCTTCAGGACCATGACAAGGGTTTTCTGGACGGCCCCTCTTTTTCCTTCTTCCTCCCTGCCATAGAGTGTGGGTTTGATCATCTCTAGGTACCAGTCACAGAACTCATGCCAGATGAACTGGTATATACTGGCGGCGGCATCATTAAAACGGTATTCCTCAAGGTGGCGGTTGACATCATCGACGGTCCGGTTCAAACGGGCCCGTATCCAGCGATCGGGAAGGAGCTTGCTGCCTTCACCGGGTGTCTCATATTGTTCCATACGGCCGTTGAGATTCATCATGGTGAAGCGGGTGGCGTTCCAGATCTTGTTGATGAAATACTTATACCCCTCAATCCGCTCTTCAGACATTCGGATATCCCGCCCCTGGGCGGCGAAGGCTGCCAGGGTGAAACGGAATGCATCGGCGCCGTACTTGTCGATCATGTGCAGGGGATCGATGATATTGCCCTTTGATTTACTCATTTTGTCCCCTTTTTCGTCCCGTACCAGGGCATGGAGATAAACATCCCGAAAGGGAACATCCTTCATGTTGTATAGCCCCATCATCATCATCCGGGCCACCCAGAAGAAAAGAATGTCGAACCCGGTAACGAGGAGTGATGTGGGATAGAAGGTTTTCAGTGTCTCTGTTTCCTCCGGCCAGCCGAGGGTGGAAAAGGGCCACAATGCGGAGCTGAACCAGGTGTCGAGGACGTCCTCTTCCTGGCACAGTTTCCCCGATCCGCAGTCGGGACAATGGTCCGGATCGGTCATGTCGACTATGACCTTCCCACAGGCATCGCAGTACCAGACCGGGATCCGGTGCCCCCACCAGATCTGCCGCGAAACACACCAGTCACGGATATTGTTCATCCACTCGAAGTAGGTCGCCTCCCAAGTGGCGGGTACAATGCGCGTATTGCCTAAGGCAACGGCGGCGATGGCCTCCTTGGCGAGGGGGGTGACCCTGACGAACCACTGTTTGGAAACCATCGGCTCAATGTCTGTTTTGCAGCGGTAGCACTTGCCGATGTTATGCGCGTAGGGTTCCGTGTCCACGAGGTATCCCTGCTCCCGAAGATCCCGCACCACGTTTTCCCGGCAGGTGTAGCGATCCTGGCCGCAGTAGGCCCCTCCATGCTCGGTGATCATCGCGTTCCCGTCCATGATCTTGATAATCTCCAGATTATGCCGCAAGGCGATGGCGAAATCGTTGGGGTCCGACGACGGGGTAATTTTCACCGCGCCGGAACCGAATTCCATTGTGACATAATCATCGGCGATGACGGGAATTTTCCGGTTCACCAGGGGCAGGATGACTTCCCTGCCGATTTTATCCCTGTAGCGCTCATCATCGGGGTGGACGGCCACGGCCGTGTCTCCCAGCATGGTTTCGGGCCGTGTCGTGGCGACGATGATATCACCGCTTCCATCAGCATAGGGGTAACGGATATTCCAGAGGGAACTCGCCTCCTCATGATATTCGACTTCCAGGTCGGAAATGGCCGTGTGACAACGGGGACACCAGTTGACGATGTAATCTCCCTGATAGATCAGCCCCTCGTTATACAGACGGACAAAAACCTCCCGAACAGCTTTGCTCAGACCTTCGTCCATGGTGAAACGTTCCCGTTCCCAGTCGCAGGAACTGCCCAGTCTCTTCAGCTGATTGATAATGGCGCCGCCGTATTTTTCCCGCCATTCCCAGACGCGTTCAATGAATTTCTCCCGGCCCAGATCATGACGGGAAATCCCTTCCCTGGCGAGCTCCTGCTCCACGACGTTCTGGGTGGCGATCCCGGCGTGATCCGTTCCAGGCATCCACAGCGTGTTGTAGCCCTGCATTCTTTTGTAACGGATGATGATATCCTGCAGGGTATTGTTCAGAGCGTGACCCATGTGCAAAATGCCCGTCACGTTGGGAGGGGGAATCACGATTGAGAAGGGAGGTTTTTCGCTTGTATCCTCCGCGTGAAAAAACCGGTTTTCCAGCCAATAGGCATACCAGCGTTCTTCTGCCTGATGGGGTTCAAAATTCTTGCTGAGTTCTTCACTTGCCATAATCTGCTCCTGGTTCGTCTTCGGATATCCCCTGGGGAAAATGCTCAAAAATCACGATCCCCCTGAGATCGACGCCGACGGCGGATTCAGAGGGAATGAAATGGGGGAGCTTCTTTCTCGGGTCTTGTTTTCCGATCTCGGCGATTTTTTCAGTCTATGTTCAAATCTTCTTTCAACTTGTGTGCGATTAAAAGAGCCTCCACTCCCGATAGCGAGGACAGGGGAGAAAAAAGAGCCGCAATCGGGTTTTTCATTCCCATGATTCCCCGTGTGGTCACCGTCATCACGGCTTCATAGGAGGCATGATCCGGTTTCACATCCTGAAACGGCGATGGGGTCCCCTCAAAAGATTTTCGCCGTTCCGTGTTGCCGGCCAGGCGCCCCAGAACATCTTCCATGACAACGGCATAGGTCGCCCGATTGACGATTTCTTCGGGCCGGAACGATCCGTCGGGATATTTTTCCAGGCCCTTGACACCTAAACGCAAAACGCTCTCAATATGGATCCGGTAAGGCTGACCCTCGATATCCTTGGCGGCGGCTGTTTTTTCGGGATGTTTGCTTTTCCCCTCGGCCGCCTGAGGCTGCCCGGTCAATATCTTCTCCAGTTTTATTTCTTCCATGATGATCGCGGCACAATCAGCCCGCGTGATATGCTCGACCAGGACGATTTTCCTTCCGGTTTTGGTGACAGCCATGACCTTTTGAATTGTTTGGATCTGAAACAGTTGTTCTTCCGCATCCCTCGCAAGTCTGCCGCCGATTGCGATAACCTGCCTGAACATCCTGGCCGCCTCGTCGAAACTCAGATTATCCCTGCAGGCCAGGCCCATGTAGTAGTAGGCCTCGCTGTTTTGCGGATCGATTTTTATGGCCGCGTCGAAGGCCTCTTTTGTTTTCAGAAACCATCGTTTGTCCCGCTTGTCCTGAGAATGGATCCTGATCCCGGCAACCCGGCAAAAAACCTTATCATCACTTATTTTAGCATGTTTACAGCCATTTTTCAGATCACCCAGGGCATCGTCATTTTGGGCCTGATGGATTCTGGCGATGGCGCGACCGATGGCGGCTTTCGGATCCTTCGGGTTTTTTCGAAGGACCCAGGAAAATTCGCGTTCCGCATCCTCGTATTGCCCATCATTCAGAAGCTTCATGCCCGCATCAGTGTAAATGTCCGACGATTCCACCATCTTCACGGTCGGCTTTTTGTTCTTGCTTCCACAGGATATTAAGGCCGCAGCCATAAAAACGGCCAGCATCAGCATGAACCACTGTGAGCCTTTTCCTTGCATGGTCAACGTCTTCTCCTCCGGCTGCCACATGAGATCCTGAAACCCACGACAACCCGCTTGAGTTCGGCTAAATCCATATATTTATCATTGCTTGAAGTCAAGGCATTTCAGCTCTTTTACCGGTTCATCCGGAACTGAACGTGCTGATCCGGCGGCGGATTTCCGACAGCCTGTCCGGGTCGAACCACAGGATTTCTTTATCCCTCTTGAACCATGTCATCTGGCGCTTGGCATACTTCCAGGTATCCCGCTTCATTTCCGCTACGGCGTCCTCCAGGGTACAGTCACCCTTGAGATGCCGGACCATATGACGATACCCCAGGGATTGCATCGCTTTAAGGTCTTCCCCGTAGTTCATTGCCAGGAGGCTTTCCACTTCGTGCAGGAGACCGGCTTCGATCATTTCATCGGCCCGTCTTTCAATTCGTTGCCGCAGCCTTTCCCTTTCCTGCCGGATGCCTATTTTCAGATAACGATACTCTCTGTTTGCCTGAAAGGCATGTTCCGTCTGCTTTTTTATGATCGATTCGCCTGTCAGATCGAGTACTTCAAGGGCTCGGATCATACGCACGGCGTCGTTGGGGTTGATCTGTCCGGCTGCCTGCGGATCCCGTTGCCTGAGCAAATCATGAAGATATCCCTTTCCAAATTGGGCGATCATGTTTTTATATTGCTTCCGTAGCGCGTCATCCGGCCCCGGGCCGGTAATCAGCCCGCCCAGCAGGATCCGTACATAAAGCCCGGTGCCTCCGGCCACGTAAACAGGCCGGTCATCCATCCGGCGGCCGGCTATCACCTTGCGTGCCATGTCCAGAAAGATAGCGGCGTTAAATGGCTCATCGGGGTTTACCACATCGATCAGGTGGTAGGGCAGGGTCTTGCGTTCCTGGAGGGACGGTTTGGCCGTGCCGATATCCATGTGGCGGTAAACCTGCATCGAATCGGCATTGATAATCGAGCCCGGTTCCTCGTCTGCCAGGGTATGGACGACCGCCGTTTTTCCGGAAGCGGTGGGACCAACGATGACCAGCAGGAGGGGGCGAGGGGGGTTCATGTCCGCTTGAAGAGCTTTTGCAGATCCGACAGATTGTAGACAAGATAAGCAGGTCGGCCATGGGGACAGGTGGCGTTAAAGGGGGTGGTGTCCATTTCCGCACAGAGTGATTTTACCTCGTCGTCCGTGAGGGTGTGATTGGCCTTGACCGCTCCTTTACAGGCCATCATGATGAACAGCTTTTCTTTAAGAGCCGTGGTCGATAGAATTTTCCCCCCTGCCAGCGTTTCCGTGACGAGATCCTGTAGAAATTGCTTGGGTGAAAGATTCGTCAGCAGTGCGGGAATCGATTTCAACAGGACGGTGTTGTCGCCGAAAGGTTCGATGTCGATCCCGGCTTCGGCAAGGATGTCCTGTGCGCTGAGGAACTGTTCATATTCCGACGGGGAGAGGCTCAGGACCTCCGGCACCAGGAGGGCCTGACGAAAATCGGCCCGCTTTTGGGCCGCGGCGCGGATTTTTTCGAAAAGGATCCGTTCATGGGCGGCATGCTGGTCAATGACCACCATTTTGTCTCCACCGGAAAAAACCAGATAGGCCGCTCCAACCTGCCCCAGGTAATCCAGGTCTGAAAAACGAATACCCGGCAAGGGTGAGCCGTCCGCGGTTTTTTCATGCAAGTCCCGTAGTCCGGAACCATCCCATAAACCGGTGAAGGACGACACCGGTTTGGGGCCGGCGCTCGAATGGTAGACAGGACGTTTGGCGCCTGTTACCAGGGTGTAACGCTTGAGCGCTTCCTCCACCCGCTGTCTGTAGGAGGGGTCCGCCGTTATTTCGCCTGCGTGTTTCCATATCCCTTCTGTTGCGGATCCGGCGCCAAGCCCGGAGACGACGGCTTCAACGACGCAGTCGTAGATATCCCGGGGATTGCGGAAGCGCACTTCCGTTTTGGCCGGATGAACATTCACGTCCACATCCTCCGGTGGCAAATCGATGAAGAATACGAGTATGGGATAGCGTTTTTCCGGGATCACCCGCCGATAACCCGTCATGACGGCATGGCTGATCAGGGGATCCCTGACGAAGCGTCCGTTAACGAAAAAGTAATAGCCCCTCGTGTTGGCACGTGAATAATCCGGTCGCGTGATCATCCCGTCCAGGCGTACGTTTCCCTTTTCAGCATGAACCCTGATCATATGCTCTGCCACGTCCTCTCCCAGGACCAGGGCAAGGCGATCGGAGATTTTTTTCACATGGGGCACCCGAAGCACTTCCCGGCCATTCGCTGTCACGTTCAGCCTTAATTCCGGCCGGCTCAGGGCAATTCGTACCAGGACCTCCATGCAGGCCGCCTGTTCCCTCGAAACCGATTTTAGAAATTTTTTGCGTGCCGGGACATGATCGAAAATATGGGTGACGCTCACTGTCGTGCCTTCGGGGCACCCGATTTCCTGAATCGTTTCGACCTTGCCGCCGTCAAGCACGACCCGGCTCCCGGACAGCGCATTGCGTTTGCGGCTGATCATTTCAACGCGGGCGACGGAGGCGATGCTGGGCAGGGCTTCTCCACGGAACCCATAGGTGATGATGTGAAAGATATCGTCAACCGACTGGATTTTGCTGGTCGCGTGTCGCTGAAAAGCCAGGCCGACCTCACCGGCATCAATGCCCTGTCCGTTGTCGCTCACCCGGATCGATTTGCATCCGCCCTGCTCCAGATTAACGCTCAATTCGGTGCTGTCGGCATCGATCGCGTTTTCCAGCAGTTCTTTCAGTATGGATGCGGGTCTTTCAACCACCTCCCCGGCGGCGATCTGGTCTGCCACCTCACGGGACAGAACGGCAATTCTGTTTTCCATATTCTCCTGCATTTACTTTAATAAGGCGCTCTGAATGTCCCCTTTTGTCTGTCCTGTGCGAGGTCATGCCGTAAGGTTTGTGTCGGGCTTGAAGCCCTGGCAAAGAGAAAAATCTCTAAACTGTAAGCACGTCAGGCTGATATGAATGCATTCTTCGATATGGCCCCGGACACAAGAACGCGGGAACTGAAACTCATCGATGGCAAGCTAACAAAAACCCCTGCGGGTTTCAACGAAATCTTCCGCGTTCCCCTTATCTGAGCATCCAGTCGCGCAGTTCAGCAATCTGATCCCGTATTTCGGCGGCTTTTTCAAACTCCAGATTCTTGGCGAGCTTTTTCATTTCACGGGTCAGTCTTTCAATTTCTTCCTTCAGATCACCCGTTGAGTCGTAGGGGCGTTTTCTTTCCTCGATCTTCCCCGGCTCCACGTAATCGGCTTCATAAATTGAACCCAAAATATCGTGAATGTTGGCCGTCACCGTTTCGGGAGTGATGCCGTTTTCCATATTGTATCGGCTCTGTATCTCCCGACGACGGTTCGTCTCACGCAGGCAGGCCTCTATTGATCCCGTAAGCCGGTCGGCGTACATGATCACCTGTCCGCCCACGTTGCGGGCCGCACGCCCGCTCGTCTGGATGAGTGATCGTTCGGACCGGAGAAAACCCTCCTTGTCCGCGTCGAGAATGGCCACAAGGGAAACCTCCGGGAGGTCAAGCCCTTCCCGAAGCAGGTTCACACCCACGAGGACATCGAAGATCCCCAGGCGAAGATCCCGTATGATTTCCACGCGTTCCAGAGTTTGAACATCGGAATGGAGGTATTTCACCCGCACGCCCAGGTCGTGATAATAGCTCGTCAGATTTTCCGCCATCCTTTTCGTCAATGTCGTGACGAGAACCCGCTCCCCCTTTTTCACCCGCTTCCGAATTTCCTCAAGGAGATCATCCACCTGTTGGCTCACGGGTTTAATCACAATTTCCGGGTCGATCAACCCCGTTGGACGAATGATCTGTTCAACCACTTTGCCCCCGCTCTTACCGATTTCATATTGGGCCGGGGTGGCCGAAATATAAATCCGCTGTTGTGGAAACCGTTCGTATTCTTCAAAGCGCAAAGGTCGGTTATCCAGAGCGGAGGGCAGGCGAAACCCGAACTTGACCAGTGTCTCCTTTCGTGACCGGTCGCCCCGGTACATGCCGATCAGTTGTGGAACGGTGACATGGCTTTCGTCCAGAATAATCAGAGCGTCCCGGGGCAGGTATTCCATCAGTGTCGGCGGCGGCTCGCCGGGTTTTCGTCCCGTCAGATGTCGCGAATAATTCTCGATTCCCTGGCAGTAGCCCATCTCTTCCATCATCTCAATATCGAAGTGGGTTCTCTGTTCCAGACGCTGGGATTCAAGCAGTTTATTCTGTTTATTCAGATCCTGGAGGGTCGTGCCCAGTTCTATTCGTATGTCGCGAATCGCTCGATCCAGATTGTCCCGCGTTGTCACGTAGTGGCTGCCGGGATAGACGGCGATACGCTTGAGGGTTTCCAGTTTTTTCCCTCGGAGCGGATCGGTTAGGGAGATGGCTTCAACGGTGTCTCCAAAGAACTCGACGCGGTAGGCCCGGTCCTCTTCGTAAGGCGGGAAGATTTCCACCACATCCCCCCGTACCCGGAAGGTGCCCCGATGAAAATCCACGTCGTTTCGCTCGTATTGAATTTCGATCAGTTTCCTCAGGACCGCCTCCCGATCCGTTTCCATTCCCTCCTCCAGGCGGACGAGCATACCCGAATAGGCTTCGGGTGAACCAAGACCGTAAATACAGGAGACGCTGGCCACGATGATGACGTCATTTCGTTCGAACAGGCTGTGTGTTGCCGCATGACGCATCTTGTCGATGATGTCGTTGATGGAGGAGTCCTTTTCGATATAGGTGTCCGTGCTCGGGATGTAGGCTTCCGGCTGGTAGTAATCGTAGTAACTGACGAAGTATTCGACGGCGTTTTCCGGGAAAAGGTTTTTGAACTCCCCGTAGAGTTGCGCCGCCAAGGTTTTGTTTGGCGCAATCACGAGCGCCGGTCTTCGACTTGCAGCAATCACGTTGGCGATGGTAAAGGTCTTCCCCGATCCCGTTACACCCAGCAAAACCTGATGCGCTTTGCCCGCCTGGATACCGTCGACAAGTTGCGTGATGGCAGCCGGCTGGTCGCCCCGAGGTTCAAAATCGGTTACCAACCTGAATTCTTGCATGATGACGTCTTCTCCTGATTTGTGTTGATTACACCATGAACCGGATTTTTACCACAAAGGCCTTGACGCCTGCAGATAAAGCTGTTAGTCGAATTTTCCAAGAGCGGTTTCGGTTGCGTGCATAAGGCTTGGCCGAGTTTTTTCATCATGGAGGCTCCTTGGATTTCCTTTCCGATACCCTGATCCTGTCAAGAATGCAGTTCGCCTTCAAGGCTCTGTTCCATATTCTCTGGCCCATCCTGGGCATCGGTCTCAGCATCTATATTTTCTGCATGGAGCTGCTTTGGCTCAAACGAAAGGACCTGTTCTACTATTGGCAGGCCCGTTTCTGGACGCGGCTGTTCCTTCTGAATTTTGCCATGGGAGTGGTTACGGGTATCCCCCTGTCCTTCGAGTTCGGTACAAACTGGGCTCGTTTTGCTGCAGAGCGCGGCGGGTTCATCGGTGAACTCATCGGACTCGAGGCCACCATGGCGTTTATGCTTGAGTCGGCGTTTCTCGGTATCATGATCTGGGGTTGGAAAAGGCTGCCCCCGGGCCTGCACCTTTTTTCCACGGGGATGGTTGCTCTGGGCAGCACCATGTCGGCGTTCTGGATCATGTCGGCCAATTCCTGGATGCAAACCCCGGCCGGTGTCGTATTCGAAGGGAGCCGGTATGTCGTGACGGATTATTATCAGGCGATTTTCAATCCAGATTTTTGGGTCGGTTTTCTACATATGTACATCGCCTGTCTGGAAACGACCGTTTTTGTCATAGGCGGTATCTCCGCCTGGTACCTGCTCCGGCAGCGGCATGTCGATTTTTTCCTTCGCTCCTTCAAGATCGCCGTTGTTACAGCCTTTTTCCTGGCTTTTATCCAGGTCGTTCAGGGGGATTTTTCAGGAAAAGCCGTCGCGGAACACCAGCCGGCCAAACTGGGTGCCATTGAAGCACACTGGGATACCAATGCTCCGGGCGAAGGGGCCTCCTGGATTCTTCTGGCACGGCCGAATCCGGACGAGGGGCGAAACGACTGGGCGATCGAATTCCCATACCTGCTGAGTTTCCTTCTCACCTACAGCCCAACTGGCAAGGTGACCGGGTTGAACGAATTCCCCAGAGAAGACATTCCCCCCGTCACCATACCCTTTTACAGCTTCCGGATCATGTTTACCGTGGGTTTCGCCCTCGTGTTTCTGGTGATCTGGTCGGGCTGGCTCTGGCGTAAAGGAGGATTCGAGAAAAAAAGCCTCACACGGAACAAGTGGTTCCTCTACGCCTGGCTGTTCGCCATCCCCGCCGCTTACGTTGCCGTGGAGGCCGGATGGATTGTACGGGAAATGGGGCGCCAGCCCTGGATCATATACGGGGTGATGCGTACCGGTGAAGGGGTATCGCGGTTGCCGGCCGACCACGTGGCATTTACCTTGTTTGCCTATGTCCTCGGGTATGCGTTGCTGTTTCTGATATTTCTTTATGCGGGAGGCCGTATCATCGGCCGGGGACCTGAATTTGAAAAACCGCCGCCCGGAACGGGCACTGCGTTTAGACGGTGAGGGATCTCATAGTGACTGGATACTGGCAGCCTTATATCGGATACGCCTGGGTTTTCGTTCTGGCTCTCATCTTCCTGACCTACCTGGTTCTGGACGGGCTCGTTTCCGGTATCGGAATGCTGAGCTTGTGGATTCGTGAGCCCCGTTTGCGGAAGGAAATGGTTGAAAGCTTTTCCGGAGTGTGGCATGCCCATCAGACTTGGCTGGTCGTTTTCGCCGGTCTTCTGTTCGGGTCCTTTCCCATGGTATTCGGCCGCATGCTGCCGTTTCTCTATCTGCCCGTCTTCCTGCTCATCGTGGGGATCGCCATTCGCGGCATCTCTTTGGAGTTGCTCGAATTAAACGAATCCCCCGGACTCTGGACATTCCTTTTTTCCCTGGGCAGTATCATTTTGACATTTTCCCAGGCGCTGCTCGCCGTTTTCACCCTCAAGGTCATTTATTATTACGCCTTTTTTCAGTTTCCGGCATCGGCTCTGCCCGGGAACGTCTTTACCCTCGGCCTGACCTTGACCCTGATTTTTTCCTATATCCTTTTTGGCGCCACCTATCTGATCACCAAGACATCGGGAGACAGTGAAAGCCTTTTCTACGCCGTTGCCCGCAAGGCGTCATCCGCTCTCGTCGTGACCGTCGCCTGCGTGATTGTGTTGCTTGGCATTCCACGGCCGCAGCACCCCCTAATCCTTTACACGGCTTTCGGGATCGCTCTGCTTCTGTCTGTCATCCTGTTCCGCTGCCTGACGCATGGAAAGAAAAAACCCCTGTTCTTTCTGGCGGTTTTCTCTTTCATCAGTCTTTCTTTCGCCCTGTTCAGTACCTACCCGGGGTTTATCCCCGCCCTTTCGTCCATTTCGCTGTTTGTTTCTTCTCCCCGCTCCCAGTATGTGATGCTGATAGTCTTTTGCCTCATCCTCCCCGTCATCATCATGTATAATGTGTTTCAGTACCGGGTTTTTCTCGGCGAGGCCCGTAAAAATGCCGGTTCATGAAAGGACTGGCAAGGTACAGCTTTTCCCCGGCATTGAGGCCTTGCAGTCATCCGATATCGATGAGCGTGATTTCAAAGGTCAGATTGCGTCCAGCCAGAGGGTGGTTCCCGTCAATCGTGACGAGATCCCCCTCCATGTCTGTAATACGACCGTCTATTTCGACACCGTCGGCACGGGTGAAGGCCACATCGTTATCGATGCCGATTATCATTCCGTCGGGAAATTCCGATTGGGGGACATGCCATACCAGGGTCTGATCCTTTGCTCCATAGGCGTCAACCGGCTTGATCGTGACCGTTTTGGTTTCACCCGCCTTCATTCCCATAACGGCGTTTTCAAAGCCCCGGATGACCTTGCCTTTCCCAACCGTGAATGCCAGCGGCGCATTGCCGACGTTTGTTTCAAAGACACGGCCGTCCTTCAGTTTTCCCGTGTAGAAAATTTTTACCCGACTGCCTCTCCTCGCCTGTGACATCTCTTTTCTGAGTCCTCCTTCCGGGGTAGGTTGCAACATGACGGCCGATCCGCCGAAGGCGAAAGCCCACCATATGCACTTTCTATATGATGTGACTGTTTATATCAATTAAACCCGCCTGTCCATCATTTCTCCGGCAACCGGGGCGAGACATGGGCGGACAATGAACTTGACATATGTCCGTATTTTTACTATTAATTATTATTCATTTCGTCGATTCAGGAAAGCTCGGTATGGAATCCATGGCCCACAGACGGAGGTGTTTTGAAATTGCCTGCAGAAAAGCCGGCTTGAAGCTGACTCCGCAACGTTTGGGAATCTATCGTGAATTACTCACGGCGCGAGACCATCCAACGGCGGAGGCCTTACATCGGCGGCTGCGCACGACATTGCCGACCCTTTCTCTCGATACCGTTTATCGGACGCTGGCCACCCTGACCCACCATGGCCTGATCAGTCGTCTCGAAACGAAGGAAAGCCTGGCTCGCTTCGAGGCGGTCGTGGAACCTCATCATCACCTGATTTGCTGCCAATGCGGTAAAATTGTGGATTTTCAATGGCCAGCCATGGAAGAGATTTCCCTTCCCGATGAAATCAGAACATGGGGAAGAGTCGATCAAAAGAGCGTCGTTCTTCACGGCATCTGCCAAGCCTGCCTTTCCGAATCCATTTAGATCAAAAAGAAACGTTGCATTATTTGTCGAATAGTATAAATTCTTATTTAGGAAATGTGTGCCGTAACATTACCTCTGGGGAGTAACGGGACCGTTTATCCCCGCGGGGGGAAAAGACATGACATAAACATGACATAAAGGAGGAGGAAACGGATGAAGAAAACAAAAAAATTGACCACCAGGGCCGGGGCGCCCGTGGTAGACAATCAGAACGTACTCACTGCCGGGCCGAGGGGGCCGCAGTTGCTTCAGGATGTCTGGTTCCTGGAGAAACTGGCCCACTTCGACCGTGAACTCATTCCCGAGCGGCGCATGCACGCCAAAGGGTCGGGCGCCTATGGGACTTTTACGGTAACGCACAACATAACCAAGTACACCCGGGCCAGCATTTTTTCCAAAATCGGTAAGAAAACCGATCTTTTCGTGCGTTTTTCCACGGTGGCGGGTGAACGTGGTGCCGCCGACGCGGAACGGGATATCCGAGGCTTTGCCGTCAAGTTTTACACGGACGAGGGGAATTGGGATCTGGTGGGGAACAATACGCCGGTTTTCTTTTTACGCGATCCGCTGAAGTTTCCTGATCTTAACCACGCCGTCAAGCGAGACCCCCGCACAAACCTGCGAAGCGCCCTGAACAACTGGGATTTCTGGAGTTCCCTGCCGGAAGCGCTGCACCAGGTAACCGTCGTCATGAGTGATCGGGGCATTCCCGCCACCTATCGTCACATGCACGGCTTCGGCAGCCATACCTACAGTTTCATCAATGCCAAGAACCAGCGTTTCTGGGTCAAATTCCATATTAAAACACAGCAGGGCATCAAAAACCTGACCGATCAGGAGGCGGAAGCGGCCATCGGCAAGTGTCGGGAAACCCACCAGCGCGATCTGTATGAAAGCATCGAAGGGGGGGATTTTCCCCGCTGGACGTTCTATGTTCAAATCATGCCGGAAAAGGACGCCGCGACGTGTCCCTATCATCCCTTCGATCTGACGAAGGTCTGGTATCATAAGGATTACCCCCTGATCGAGGTCGGCGTTCTGGAGTTGAACCGCAACCCGGAAAACTACTTCGCCGAGGTGGAGCAATCGGCCTTCACCCCGGCCCATGTCGTTCCCGGCATCGGGTTCTCGCCGGACAAGATGCTGCAGGGGCGGCTCTTTTCCTATGGCGATGCACAGCGCTACCGTCTGGGCGTCAACCATCACCAGATTCCGGTCAACGCCCCCCGCTGCCCCTATCACAGTTTCCATCGAGACGGCGCCATGCGGGTTGACGGAAATTACGGCAGCACTTTGGGTTATGAGCCCATCAGCTTTGGCGAATGGCAGGAACGGCCGGACTTCAGAGAGCCGCCGCTTGCTTTGCAAGGGGCTGTGGATCACTGGAATTTCCGGGAGGATGACGATGATTATTACACCCAGCCCGGAAAGCTCTTTCTCCTTATGAATCCGGCGCAGCAGAAGGCGCTTTTCGAGAATACGGCCCGTGCTATGGCCGATGCCCCGGAGGCGGTCAAGCTCAGGCACATCGGCAATTGCATGAAAGCGGAACCGGCTTACGGTATCGGCGTGGCTGAAGCGCTGGCTATCCCACAGAGCAAGATAAGAAAGTGATTAAGCCGTCAAACTGAAATCGGAGGAAAGGACGTGCCGGGGTGTAACGGTGCGTCCTTTTTGTTTGAATGGATGGCGGACCGTTTCAAGACAAGGCTGATTCCGAAGGCCTGTCTCGGTTGTCGGGAGCCAGTATCGCTCTCTTTTGGTCAAATGCCTGCAAAACCATGGGGAAAGGAGACAGAACACGGCGGATTACCCCCTGGGTGAGGGATATGGCCATGCCATAGTTGGTGATGGGAACGTTGGCTTCCCTGGCTTTCCTGATACGCTCGAGCATTTCCCGTCGGTTCAGCATGCAACCCCCACAATGGATCACCAGCCGGTATTTTGTCAGATCCCTCGGATAATCACGTCCGGCAGAAACATCGATTGTCAGATCGCCTCCAACGTATTCCCTGAGCCAGCGGGGAATTTTCACACGACCGATGTCGTCCTGAAGCGGATGATGGGAACAGGCTTCGGCGATCAAAAACCGGTCTTCCGGACGCAGGTTCTCAATAGCGGCGGCGCCTTCGGCCGCCGCGGCGAGATCGCCCTTTTGCCGGGCGAAGAGGATAGAGAAGGTTGTGCAGGGTACCTGATGGGGTACCTCTGACGTCACCCGTCGTATAACCTGGGAATCGCAAACAACCAGATCGGGCAGCCGATTCAGGTTACTCAACATGGCTGCCAGTCGATTTTCCTTTACCACCAGTGCGGCCGCGTCATGGTCCAATGTGTTCCGGATAGTCTGAACTTCCGGGAGAATAAGACGCCCCTTTGGCGCTTCCAGATCGATGGGGGTGATCAGTAGGGCCAGGCCTCCCCGTGGCAGGAGGCCGTCCAGCAGGGACGGGCTGACCGTCGAATTGTCTGGAGCGGCTTCGGCCAGGTATTTTGTGAGCAGGCCAATGGCCCCGTCTCTTCCGGTCTCGTTTTGGGTGGACAGAGGAACCACCCATCCTGTCGATTTTTTCAGTTTTTCCAGAAACGACCGGGCGGGGACGGTCAGGTCTATCTTGTTTATAACGACGATAACGGGGATTTTTTTTTGCCGTGCTTCCTGTAGAACCGCTTCCTCATCATGGGACCATTGGCCCGCTTCCGTGACGAGAAGAATAATATCGGCACGATGAAAAACGGACTCGGTTTTTTGGATCCGCAATGGTCCCAGGGGCGAAGTATCGTCGAGACCGGCTGTGTCGAGAAACAGGACCGGACCGAGGGGAGGCAGTTCCGCCGCCTTTTCGACAATATCGGTCGTTGTGCCCGGTTTGGGGGACGTGATGGCGATATCCTGCCCGAGAATGTAATTCAGAAGGCTCGATTTACCGACATTTGTCCGCCCGAAAATGGCTACATGAAGTCGATTGGCTTTGGGGGTTTTATCCATGAGGAGGTTTTTCCCACGAGACTTGAGGGGTTAGCAGAAAACATCCCGCTTCCCGGATCGTATCCGTTCCAGCATCTTCCCGGATACGCTCCGTTGTTTGCCGGTCATCTGAGATAACACATGTTCAATGAGATTCTCTCCTTCCCGGCGGGTGTTCGGGGTGGCATAGTCCAGCAGATATTCCATAAAAGTGGACAGGGCGTTGGGATCGCAATGTTCCTTGATTTCACCGGGTTTGGCCAGATCCATGAAGTCGGCGCCCGTTCTGCCCAGGCGATAACAGGCCGTACAAAAAGAGGGAATATAACCCAAGGCCGCCACATCCCGGATAACTTCGCCCAGAGGACGATGATCGCCGAGGGAAAATTGCTCGCCCACGGGTTCTTCCACATCCTTGAAATACCCACCCGGATTCGTACGGCTGCCCGCTGAGATTTGCGAAACCCCCAGGGCAAAGGTTTCGCGCCGGATATTCGGCGTCTCCCTTGTTGACATGATGATTCCCGTATAGGGTATCGCTAGACGTAAAATAGCGACAATCTTACGGAAATCGAGGTCCGAGACGGGGTAGGGCGGTTGGGCCGCCATATCGGAACCCATCGCAGGCTCCAGTCTGGGAACGCTGATCGTGTGCGGGCCGACTCCGAATTGCTCTTCCAGATGACGGATATGTTGCATCATGGCGAGGATCTCAAAGCGCCAGTCGAACAGGCCGAACAGAACCCCGATCCCGACATCGTTGATTCCGGCCTCCATCGCCCGGTCCATGGCCGTGATGCGCCAGTCATAATCCCGTTTTTTCCCGCCAAGGTGGACCTTTTTGTAGGTCTCTCCATGGTAAGTTTCCTGAAACAACTGGTAGGTGCCGATCTTGGTATCCCTCAAATCCCTGAATTCCTGCAGTGTCAGGGGGGCGATATTGACGTTGATCCGTCTGATTTCACCCTTCTTGCTTTTGATGCCGTAAATCGTATCGATGGCATGCAGCAAATAGGCGAAGCCCTCATCCGGGTAGGATTCTCCGGCCACCAGGAGGACGCGCTTGTGTCCCTGTTCAACCAGGATCTTGATTTCCCGGGCGATTTCTTCCTGTGTTAAGGCGCGTCTCTGCACCAGGGGGTTTTTCGCCCGAAATGCGCAGTAGGTGCATTCGTTCTTACAGAAGTTCGATATGTACAGCGGCGCGAAGATAACCAGGCGCTGGCCGTAAATGGTTTCCTCGACGTACCTTGCCGTTGAGAACAGTTCTCCCAGCAGTTCCGGGTCACTCACGGCGACCAGGGTGGCGACATCTTCCATCGACAGTCCCTGGAGCTCTTTTGATTTGTGCAGCACCTCCCGAACCATTGTGGCGTCACCGGAGATTTTTTTGGCCAAAATATCGTTGATTTCCGTTTCCTGAATAAAAAATCCTCTGCCTTTTTCTGTTTTTGCCATGTTTCTTGTCCTGATGAATCATAAAAATGTTTTTGCCAATCGCCGGACATTGAGTAGCAATAAACAGCCAAAATTGGAATGGCTTTTTATAAGGCATATAAAGCATTTGACAGGTCACGGGAAATATGGCAGGAGCCGGCAGGATGCCGTCACAGAAAACCTCTTGCCGATTTGCCGATGCAGATGTTGTCTCTGTGTTGTTCGGCTAGTCCGACTTGAGAAACGCGTCGCCGTTACAGTGTGCCCCATGTCTCGTCTTGTCCTGGAGAAAATAATTCAAAGCCTGTTTGCCGGTCGGGAGGTTCAGACGGACGAACTGGTCCATGTTTTGTCGGCCGGTGATCCGGGCGTTGTTTCTGGGATGCATACGGCAGCGGATCAAAAGCGTCTGGATATGACGGGTGATGCCGTTCTCTTGCGTGGAATCATCGAAATATCGAATATTTGTATTCAGAATTGTCAGTACTGCGGCTTGAGGAAAGATAATCGCCGTGTCCATCGCTACCGTATGCCGGCCGTGGAGGTTTTGGAGGCGGCGAAAAGAATCATGCACGGCGGTATTTCCACCGTTGTCCTGCAGTCTGGAGAGGATCTGGCGACGACGGATTCGATTTCTACGCTTGTTAGAACCATCAAGTCGGAGACCGGTCTCACCGTGACCCTGTCCTTGGGCGAACGGGACAGGGAGGATTATCGGCGCTTCAGGGAGGCTGGGGCCGAACGATACCTTCTGAAACATGAGACGGCTTCGCGACCCCTGTTTGAAACCATGAGGCCGGGATCGTCCTACGAGAATCGCAGGCAATGTCTGCAATGGTTAAAGGAATTGGGGTTTGAAACGGGAGCGGGAAATATGATCGGCCTTCCAGGGCAATGCATGACCGATCTTGCCATGGATCTTCATTACTTGAATGCGCTGCAACCGGACATGATTGGGATCGGTCCTTTCATTCCCCACCCGGAGACACCGCTGGCCCAATATCCACCGGGCTCAAGCCCCCTGACTCTGAGGGTGGTTGCTCTGTCTCGCCTGTTGGTGCCGCAAGCGAACATACCGGCCACCACCGCTCTCGGAGTTCTCGATAAAAGCGGAAGAATCAATGCCCTTCATGCCGGCGCCAATGTCGTGATGCTGGACTTCACCCCGGTGAAATACCGCCGGTTCTATGATATTTATCCGGGTAAGGCCCGCGCATTGACTGAGATGGATACGTATCTGCCGATCCTGAGGGAAGAACTCGCGGCCATTGGCCGACCCGTCGGATGAAATACGGCGTTCACGGATAATAATCGGCCGCAGCCGGATCAATATCTGATGGCAGGGCCTGTCAGGGAAACATCTTTCCGATTGACTTTTCCTGTTCATCTATGCAATAGGAACGGGCACTTGGTTGGGGTGTAAGCATTGCGGATTGTGCATTGTTTCGATAAATACGGACCGGTTTTTTCCGCTTATGGAAGAGAAAACGACAGCAGTAAACGGAGAGGGGCGGCTCGGTAATTAAACAAGGGGAGGGGATGCGAAGAATGAGTAAGGAAAACTTGGAAGGGAAAAGATGGTGGATCGCTCTTGCGGCGGTCGTGATACAGCTGTGTCTGGGTACGGTCTATGCGTGGTCTGTTTTTAAAAACCCTTTGATGGAGATGCACCACTGGGATGGGACGAGTGTTCAGTACACCTTCATGATTTTAATGCTGATCATTGGATTGTCGGCCGCTTTTGGTGGAACACTGGTTGATAAGAGGGGCCCTCGTTTTGTGGCTACAATTGGTGGGATTCTCTTCGGTATCGGTACGCTGATCGCGGGTTACGCTGATCAGGTGGGTAATATCTACATCCTTTATCTGGGCTTCGGCGTGATCGCCGCTCTGGGTAATGGGTTTGGTTACGTTACCCCCATCGCCACCTTGATACGCTGGTTTCCGGACAAACGGGGGCTTGTAACCGGTTTGGCCGTTATGGGTTTCGGAGCGGGTGCTTTTTTTATGGGGAAAATCGCTCCTCCCATGATCACCGCTTTTAAACAAGTTGATCCATCGGGAAATATCATCGCCTCTGGTGTGGCCACCACCTGGTACATCTGGGGTATCATATTCTTTGTCTTGGTAACCGGGGCCGCACAATTTTTCAAGAATCCCCCTCAGGGATGGCTGCCCGCAGGTTTCAAGCCCGCTGCTTCTGCTGTTTCCGCTGCGGATTCGTTCACGTTAGGCGAAGCCATATCAAGGCCCCAATGGTGGATGCTCTGGTCTATGCTGTGCCTGAATATCTCCGCTGGTCTTGGTCTCATTTCACAGCACTCTCCATTGGCTCAAGATATTTATAAAAAAACGATGGGATTGGCCGGTGATTTAACTCCGGAAAACATCGCGGTGGTCGCCGCCGCGGGTGGTGCCGTCGTGGCTTATGCAGCCATATTCAATGGTTTGGGGAGACTTTTCTGGGCGAAAATATCCGATAATATCGGACGCAAGATGGTTTTTATGATCATGTTTGCGAGCCAGGCGGTTCTGTATGTGCTGATTGCCAAAGGTTATATTTCCAGTTACTATCTTTTCATGATCGTATCCTGCTACCTTTTGGCCTGCTATGGCGGGGGCTTCGCCACCATGCCGGCTTTTGCCGCCGATTCGTTTGGCCCGGCCAATATTGGCAAGGTGTATGGGTTTATGCTTACCGCGTGGAGCGTCGCCGGAATCATTGGGCCTTTCGTATTTGAGGCATTCAAATCGCAAGCCCTGTTCATCGCCGCTGGTTTGCTGACCGCTGGTTTTGTTGTTACCATGGCTTACAAACCGCCCAGAGGCAAAAATGCATAGTGAAGTATAAGATTGAACCCTCCTGCGGTTACAAAATCGCAGGAGGGTTTTTTTATGCTTTTTACGCACGGGTCGTAATTTTATTTTCCTGTTGACTTTCTTTTTTTTTCTGTGCCACAGACGGATTCGATCAATTAAGGACGCGGCGGTGTCTAAAAGAAAAGCCCTTGTTCAAACCGGACTTTCAAACAGGGGAGACGGTTGACCGGGGATTGACAGCTTCAATGGATCAGAAGGAACGGCAGGCCGGAATCCGAAGGGGTGACAGGCGGGTGCATCGCTGTAGAAAAAATACATTTGGAAAGGTAAAGAGCGGTGGATTTTGAGAATCTGGAAGAAAGGAGATGGCTGATTGCGACTGCGGCAGTTGTCACGCAACTGTGCCTGGGGGCGGCTTATGCATGGGTCATATTCCAGATCCCCCTCGTTCAGTCCCTTGGTTGGACGGAGCCCGTCGCCCGGACAACGATAGTCATCATGATGGTGTCCATGGGTGTGGGGGCCTTCGTGGGCGGCAGCCGGGCGGACAAGGGGGCTGTGCGGCGGGCAGCCACGCTTGGAGCCATTCTTTTGGGACTGGGGACACTTCTGACGGGATTTGCGGCAACGCAGGGCAACCTCTGGGTGCTGTATATCGGTTGCGGTGTTCTTGTTGGTTGTGGTTTCGGATGGAGTTGTGTCACGTCTCTTGGGATGCTGGTTCGCTGGTTCCCGGACCGGCGCGGGTTGAGCATGGGATTAGCGTTTATGGGCTTTGGCGCGGGTATTGCGCTGATGGGTTATTATGAGCCCTCCATGTTAACCTTTTTCGGAGGGGCAAGAACGTGCTTTATCCTGGGGGCCGCTTTCTTGTTTTTGGCAACTGGTTCAGCCCGGATGTTTGCAAATCCTCCGGCGGATTGGCTGCCGAAAGGGTTTGCCTCTACTGATGCCAGGATGACCGACGTCGATTCTTTTCGCTTCAGTGAAGCAATCAGGACACCCCAGTGGTGGATGTTCTGGGTGATGTTCTTTCTTAGTGTGATGGTGGGTCTCGGGTTTGTATCCCAGCTTTCCCCTTTTGCTCAGTTTGCACTCAAAAAAATCTCGCCCGCCATCACTCCGGAAGAACTGGTCCGGCAGAAAAGTTTGATTATAGGGTTGGCCTCCGTCTTTATCGCCTTAGGGCCCGTGCTCTGGGCGGCCATATCCGACCACATCGGTCGTAGAAGCGTCATGATCACGATGTTTTATGTGCAATCCATGTTTTTCCTTTTTTATCCCTATGTGTCGCATCTCATGCAATTTGCGGGTATCGCTTGCTTTCTGTTCTCCTGTTTTGGAGGGAGCTTTGCAATAATAGCGGCTTACGCGGCTGATTGCTTTGGCCCTGGCTACATCGAAAAGATCTACGGAACCATGCTGACGGCGTGGGGCTGCGCCGGCGTGGCCGCTCCCGTCGTTTTTAACTTGCCGGTGATTAAACCGCTCGCATTTTATCTCACGTCGGCTATCCTGTTCCTGGGTTTTCTGATCGCGATCGGTTGCCGGCCGCCCAAACATAAGGGCCCTATTAGCGTGAAGGGGGCCTAGAACGGGAAAGACAGGATTGCCCCGCCTCTCCCGTTTTGTCCCTTTCACAAGACTTTCCGATCAACCCAGGGCATCCATGGAATCTTCAAGCTGCTGAATTTCCGCCTCCAGTTCCTGCCTGGTCAAAACACCCTTCTTCTCGAGAAGATTGATGATTGCTTCCAGTTGAATGGATTCCAGAATCATCAGGGACTGCAGTTCCTCAAGGTCTTCCTCATTCATCATGTGGGGTATGCTTATCCTTTCAGTGTAATATGTTGTCCAGAAATATCGACGGCTTCATCCGCCAGTGATCGTTCGCAATATTCACCGTGTAGTCGGCGTGACAAGAGCGGCCACCCTGCAAAAGATCGATGGCGCTATAACACAAAGCCTTTCGTGTTGACAAATCATTTGTCCGTGCCGTAAAGAGTAACAACTTGATTAAGGAATCCTGCCCCGCCCCTTCGGGGCGCCTCAAGGATTTCTTCTTGTGGTTTGTTGTCCCCGTATGGATTCCTTCTCTTGCCCTCGTTATCATGAATAATCCGTGATTCCGATGGAACCGCCGGCGGGTTTTTGGGATATGAAGAATGAGGCGTGCATTTTTCCTGCAAATCCGGCAGATACATGTATTCGGAACATGTTTCCTTCGCAGCTGTCGGGGGCTGTCCGACCGCGTGTATTACGGAGGACTCCACCAGTGGTGATACGGTCACATTGTGACGGTTACGCATGTTTGAAAAGAAAATGATCAGATCAGTTGAGGATTGAATGGGAATTGACCAAGGGTTCATCTGGCAGGCCTTGCGGCGGATACGGGAAACAAAACCGGTGATTCACAACATCACCAACTATGTGGTGATGAATAACACAGCCAACGCGCTGCTGGCCCTGGGGGCCTCCCCGGTGATGGCCCATGCGCCGGAGGAAGCGGCGGATATGGTCGGGATTGCCTCCGGTCTCGTGATCAATATCGGAACCCCGAGCCGGGACTGGGTCGAAGGGATGCATCGGGCCATGGAGGCGGCAAAGAAAAGAGGGATTCCGATTATTCTCGACCCGGTTGGAGCGGGGGCGACCCCGTATCGCACCCGGATCGTTCATGACCTGATCAAGACGGCCACGCCCGCCGTTATCCGGGGAAATGCCTCGGAAATCACGGCCTTGGCGGAAGGAAAGACGTCAACCGGGGGTGTCGATAGTCTGATAACCTCCCGCCGCGCCTTCCAGGCGGCGCAGTTACTCAGCCGCGATCTGGGGACGGTTGTTTGCGTCAGCGGCGAGACGGATTATGTCATCCGTTTGGAACAGTCGGTGGCGGTCGGGAACGGACATTCCATGATGCCCATGGTAACCGGTCTTGGCTGTACCGCAACGGTCCTGTGCTGCGCATTTGCCGCCGTCGAAAACGATTGGCTGGCGGCCGCGGTTTGTGCCATGGCTGTTATGGGTGTTGCCGGAGAAATTGCCGGCGAGGATTGTTCCGGCCCCGGCAGTTTTCAGGTTCGCTTCCTGGATGCCCTGTACCGGATGAAGGAACAGGACCTTGGCGGAGTCAGGCTGGAGGGTGGGTAATGGAAGGGCTTTATCTGGTGACGGACCGCGGGCTCTGCGGGACGAAAAGCATCGAAACGGTCGTGGAAAGAGCTGTGGCCGCCGGTGTCCGGTATGTGCAGCTCCGTGAAAAGGATCTCCCGACGCGGCCTTTCGTTGAACTGGCCGTTCGCCTGAAAAAACGCCTGGAGCCCATGGGGGTGTCCCTGTTGATTAACGATCGGGTCGATGTGGCCTTGGCGTCCGGCGCAAAAGGAGTCCATGTGGGGCAGGAGGATATGCCCTATGAAACGGCCCGCAGACTTTTGGGACCATCCGCTGTCATCGGACTCTCCGTAGAAACCTGGGAGGATGTGGTGGCCGCCGAGCGCCTTGATGTAGATTATCTGGGGGTGAGCCCCGTTTTCGACACGCCGACGAAAACCGACACGAAGGGTGCGTGGGGCCTGGAGGGCCTGGCCCGCATCCGGACCTACTCCCGTCATCCTCTGGTTGCCATCGGGGGATTGAATACGACCAATGTGGAATCGGTTATCATGGCGGGAGCGGACTGCGTGGCAGTTGTGTCCGCGATTTGTGCTGCCGAAGACCCGTTCCGGGCGGCTGGCGATCTGAATGAAATCATCCATGGGGCCCTGCAAAAACGGGCTTTATGGGCAACGGGCCGGCGATGAACAAACTCCCTTCAAAATTCGTCATATTTGATTTTTCCGGAACCCTGAGTCTCGCCGCTGTTGAATTCAGCCGATCAGAGAATCTGGTCCCGGCACTGGAAGCAAGCGGCCTTTTTGCGATGGGTGTGACGACGGAGTCATTCTTTTGGGATGAGATCGTCTATCCGACCTGGGGCGAGGGCAGCACGACATCGCGGGGCTACCAGGCGGTGCTCGTGGAGCGGATCGCCGCACTGGGCCTTCATGCCCCGGCCCCGGGTGATTCCAATTCCGAGGCTTCCATTCAGAAGGCGGTGACGGACCTCTTGCGTCGTTATTTCGACCAGTGCCGGATTGACCGACGCTGGAGAACGCTCCTTCGCGAATTGCAGAAAAATCCTGCCGTTCAAGTTCTGGTTGCCACGGACCACTATGCCGAGGCGACGCCGCTGATCAAGGCGCGTTTGGCGGACTGGAACATCGAAGCCATTGGTCTTTCCGAAGCGGCGCGGGGGATGAAGAATCCCTTCATCGTTGCCAATTCCTCTGATCTGGGATGGCACAAGGCGGATATCCGTTACTGGGAGCGCATCCGCCAGGTTCTGGATCCGGGTCGCCAGGATCGCATCCTTTTGGTGGACGATTTCGGGGGCAACGAGGACAGCAGCGATCCCTACGGGGACCCGGCGCGGGTGACGACCCGCCGGATGGAAACGGGGAGGGTTCTCCGGGAGGTTTTCCCCGGACCGGTCGACATTTATCCCTTTGTTATCGACCGATCGGAAATCAGCCATTCCAATATGTCAGACAAGAACGGCCTCTACGGTTCCCATATCGCGCGGGCCATATTGCATATCCAGTTGTTTCTCACATCCAGGCAGGGTGCGTGAACCTCCTGATGGATTGTGGTCCGGCAGGGTGATGCTGCCAGCGGGAAAAGATACGGGTAGAGATCATCAGAAGCCGGGATAAAGAATGATGAACTGGTATTCTCTGACCGTTATCTGCCTGTTTTTTTACGGGATTCAGCGGTTCCTTTACAAGGTGTCCGCGGAGCGTAACTGCAACACCGCCTGGACGACCCTGTCCTTCATGGGGACGGTGGCCTTGCTGAGCACATGCCTCTGGTTTGCATCCGATGAAACATTGAAAAACCCGTCCTGGCTCCTGATTCTCTCCCTGATCAACAGCCTGACCTTTTTCATCGACACAATTGTGACCATCGAGGCACTCCGGTACCTTCCGACCAATGTCGTCTATCCCCTGACCCGGATGAGCGCCGTGCTCGTGGTCCTCTTTTCCGTATTCTATTTCCATGATCGGTAGAACACGTATCAGGCGGCGGTCATCATCGTGGCCATCGGCGTCATCCTGACCCTGACACGTTTTACAGAGGATGAGCGGCACGAAAACCGCAACCTCCGCAAGGGGCTTTTCCTGATTGTCCTGGCCGTTTTGACCGGCGCCGTGGCGGCCGTTTCCAGCAAGTTTGCCGCCCTGTACACGAATCAGATGGCGTTCATCGCCCTCACTTACACGCTCAGCATGTTCTTTTCCCTGGGATTGCGAAAACCTTTCGAGAGAGGGGGGGCGAACACCCGGTATGGCGAGGCTTTGTGGATCGGGTTTTTCATCGGTCTGGTCAATTTCGGGGCCTTTTATACCCTGCTCCAGGCGATGGCAAAGGGCCCCCTGTCCATTATCATTCCCGTGGTCGGGATGAACTTCGTGGTCGCCAATATCCTGGCTGCGGTCTTCTACCGAGAAAAACTGACCTGGCTGAAAGCGGCGGCCATTCTCCTGACCGTGATCTCCCTCGCTCTGATGAAAATGGGCCAGCCCTGACGTTTCCCCGCCGAAATGCCCGGTCACAAGCTGCCGGTCGGCTTACGATTTGATATTGAAAGCCCCTTCCTTCAGGAAGGGAAGGGCAAGGCTCCCCCAGAGGATTTTGAGGTGCACGGTGCCTTCAATTTTGTAGGGAATGTCCCTGCCCATGATGAAGGATTTCAAGGGCGACCCCATGCCGTCAAGCTCCATGGTGAGCGGGATGGTGATTTCCCTGGTGGATTGCGGCGGGACCTCGAAAGCCTCGGCATAACATCCCTGCGCCGCCTCGCGGTTCTCGAGGGCAAACCGGTACTCCAGGGACCTGAAACTCAGGCTGTAACCGTTGGGATTCTGAACCTCGACGGTCAACCGCGCCTTCAACTCCTTCATGCTGTGCAGGGTCAGGGAGACGTTCTTCAGGGTGAAGGCTGGCTTTTCCACGACCCGGTCCAGACATGCGCAGTGCAGGCACAGGATTACCAGGACGAATATCATTCTTAAATATCGGGACATCCTCTTTCCTCCATTTGACGGGGGGTTATGTAGCGGTGTCAAGTATAGCGAACTGAAACCAAAAAAGAAACCTCCGTTGCCGCAAAACAAAGTGCTTGAGAATGCTGAATTTTCTGGTATAGAAAGTGAGGTTTCAGGTGATTCCGGTGTGGGGGGGCGCCTGAAGCGTCAATATTCATTTTATTTCGCAACAACTGGGGTTTTAGGGTGCAATGATTAAAAAAATATTGATCGTTGACGATTCTCCGGTGGCCAGAAAAATTCTAAAGAGCTGTATACCCAAAGAACCGGAATATGAAATCGCTGAAGCGGCGGATGGTCAGGCTGGCCTTGAGACGTTCAAGGAATTCGCCCCCGATTTAACTTTCATGGATATCACGATGCCGGTCATGAACGGGCTTGAATGTCTGGAATTCATTATGAGAACCGACAAACAGGCCCGTGTTGTCATGTGTACCGCCGACATTCAAATCAAATCCCTGAAACAGGCCTTAAACCTGGGGGCCGTGAATATCCTCAAAAAACCCCCTTCGAAAGAATCCGTTGCGAAAATATTGCACGAAGTGTCCCGGTCCACCTGAATTGACAACTATGCCCGGCCATCAAAACACAGTGATCCGTAGCGACGAACTCGACATTCTCCAGGAGGTGATGAACATCGCCTTCGGAAAAGCCAGTGCTGATCTTGCAGAACATATTGATATTTATGTTAAATTGAGTGTTCCCGATGTCCGGGTGATTCCTGCCGTCCGGCTTCCGTCCTATTTCGTGGAAATGATCGGGAGACAGGAACGAGTCAGCATTGTCGAACAGAAATTCTGGGGTAAATTCAGCGGTTATGCTCTCCTTCTCTTCGCTTCGGGCGCAGACAGCGACCTGATCTCCATCCTGTCCTGTGAAGACCCCCATCTGTTTCATGATGAAGCCGGCGATGAACTGGCCAAGGGAGCCCTCATGGAAATCGGCAACATCGTTGTCGGGGCGTGCGTGGGAAAAATTGCGGAACTTCTTAATGATGTCATGGTTTATTCACCTCCGGTTGTGCTTTTGGAAAAATCCGCCGCAGATATTATTCCCGACGAAATGTTCAATCCCGAGGACAGCGCCGTTATTCTCAAGGCCCTTTTCCGCTTTGAAAACAGGGCGGTGAGCGGTATGCTGGTTTTGCTCTTCAGTCAGACGAGCGTGGCTTGGTTGAAAAAAGCCCTGAAAGAATTCATGGAGCAGTATGAGTGATTTTTTCTCAGGTATTCGATATCCTTGACACCGGCATTGTCATTTTGGATCGGGATCTCAAGGTCTTTCGCTGGAATTACTGGATGGAACGGCACAGCGGCATTGCGGCGGACCGTATCATCGGGCAGTCCCTTTTTGATTTTTTCCCTGATCTGGATAATCCGCGTTTTTTCCGCAGCTGCCGTTGCGTCGTCGGTTTGGGGAATCTCTATTTTTTTTCACAGAAGCTCCATCGTTACCTCTTTCCGTTCAAGCCCGTCAGTACACTGGACAAACGCTTTCCCTTCATGCAGCAGTCATGCAACATGGGCCCCATCCGGGATGAGAACGGTGAAATTACCTACATCTGCATCACCGTCCAGGATGTGACGGATATTGCCGTTTATGAACAACGGCTGATCGAGATGAACATGAAGGACGGCTTGACAGGTACATATAACCGTCGTTTCCTCAATATCCGTTTGCGGGAGGAGATCAACCGGGCCCTTCGTTACGGGAATCCTCTCAGTCTCATCATGTTCGATCTGGACCACTTCAAAGCCGTCAATGACATACACGGCCATCCGTTCGGTGACCATATTCTCCAGGCCGTAACGGTGCTCATCGGTACCCTGATCCGGAACAGCGATATCCTGGCGCGTTATGGGGGAGAGGAGTTTTGTTGCATCCTGCCGGAGACGAATCTGGACCAAGCGAGGGTGATAGCCGAGCGATGCCGCCGTACGGTTGAAGAAAGCATGTTCCGATTTCAGGGAATCGATGCCCGCATTACCATCAGTTTGGGTATCACACAGATGGTTGATGGAATGGACACCCCCGAAAAGCTGATTGATCGTGCAGACCAAGCTCTTTACACGGCCAAAAGGGGGGGCCGTAACCGGGTTGCTCCATCCGGAACCTTAGAAGAGAAGCAGGATACGGACGACAAGATGCAGGTTTGAAATTACGGACTTTTCCCTCACCTTTTTCCCCCTATCTTTTTGACATGAGCCGTGAAATCTGGTAGATCAGGACCACATTTTTGACTTGAGGAGAAAGCCTATGGAAAACGAAGAAAGCCTGTTCGTGCTGATTGAAACGGACAAGGGAACGATCCGCCTTCAACTTTTTGCCGACCGCGTTCCAGCGACGGTGGGTAATTTTGTCAATCTGTGCCGACGGGGCTACTATGACGGCCTGACATTCCACCGCGTTATCGCTGATTTCATGATCCAGGGCGGCTGCCCCTTGGGCACGGGGACTGGCGGTCCGGGGTACCGTTTTGACGATGAATTCCTGCCCGATCTGAAACATGACCGGCCGGGTGTTCTTTCCATGGCCAACGCAGGCCCCGGGACCAATGGAAGTCAGTTTTTTATCACCCATGTGCCCACGCCGTGGCTGGATCAGCATCACACCGTGTTTGGCGAGGTGGTATCTCCGGCGGACCAGGAAGTCGTCAACAGCATCCGTCAGGGTGACCGAATCCGCCAGATGGTGGTCGAAGGAGATTGTACAAGCCTGTTTGAGCGGATCAAGGGCGACCTCGATGCCTGGAACCGGACCCTGGACGAATGCTTCCCGAAACTGAAACCGACCTGACGTGACCCATGTCCCATGGCGCTCGTAGCCGAGAGCCGGAGTGCGCCCCTTTTCCGGTGTGGAGGCTCCTGTCCTGGTACCGGATGAATTGCCGTTCCCTTCCCTGGAGGGAGACACGGGATCCTTACCGGATCTGGTTATCGGAAATCATGCTGCAACAGACTCAGGTCGCGACGGTTATCCCTTACTATGAGCGTTTTCTGCAGCGCTTTCCGACCCTTTGCGATCTGGCCCGTGCGACCGAGGAGGATGTGCTCCAGATCTGGGAGAATCTGGGCTATTACAACCGAGCCCGGCAACTGCATCGGGCTGCACGCATGGTTGTGGAAAAATTTGGAGGTGAAATTCCCCGGGATTTTGATAATTTGCTCCGGCTCCCCGGTATCGGCGCCTATACGGCCGGGGCGATACTCAGTATCGCTTTTGGAGCAACCGTCCCGGCGATCGATGGCAACGCGCGGCGTGTACTATGCCGTTTTTACGCCCTACCCGGTGTTAACGCGGACCCGAAAGGGTATCGCTGCCTGGCGGACAGGGTGATGCGGATCCTCCCGGCTTCTCAGCCCGGGTGTTTCAACCAGGCTTTGATGGAACTCGGTGCCACACTGTGCCGATCCCGAAAACCCCTGTGCGATTTATGTCCCCTCCTGGAGCAATGTCTGGCCCGGAGGCGCGGCCAGACCGATTTCTTCCCGATGCCGGCGAAGAAGAAAATCACCCCTGTCCGGACAGCCGTTGCAGCCCTCATCCGTGATGACCGGGGGTGTGTGCTGGTGGTCAAGCGTCCTCCATCCGGCCTCCTCGGGTCGCTCTGGAAATTCCCGGGCGGTTTTGCGGAACGGGAGGAGACGCCATTTCAGGCTTTGAAGCGGACCGTAACAGAGGAGGTTGGCCTGCGCATTATCGAGGCTTCGTTTCAGGGGACGGTCAAGCACGCCTACACCCATTTTCGCCTGTGCTTGCATATTTTTACAGGAAAGGTCTCCCCGGGGGAAGCCAAAAGGACGGGGTGCGCGGATTGCCGATGGATTGACCCCAAAGCAATCGGGCAATTACCCTTCTCCCGGGCCGACCGACTGGCCGGAAATCATCTCCCGTGACGAGGCGCGGTGGGGTGTGCCTGAAGTCTTTTCACCGGTGGGCGCTTCGATACCACCCAATCTGAAAACTTTACTTTCTTAGGAAAATCCGTTATCCTGAATCCGACTTGAACCGGCCTCAGGCTGTGCGACAGCTCGAGGAATGGCAAAAAAACCGATTGATGACAAGAGGTTGCTTCAGGTGATGAAAGAGGACGCGTTGGTGATCCGCTGTCTTAACTGTGGTACGAAGAACCGGATACCGGAGGGGCGGATGAATGACCGCCCGATCTGTGGAAAGTGTCGGGCCTGTCTGGATGACATGATCATCCGCTGTCTCCGATGCGGAGCAAAAAACCGGATGCCGGAGAATCGTTTCAACGAGAGACCCATCTGCGGCCGCTGTGGCGCCCCGTTGGTTGTGGAGGGCGCACCGGCGAAACCAATGGAAATCACCGACGCGACTTTTCTCCGGGAAGTTCTGACCTACTCGGGATCCGTTTTGGTGGATTGCTGGGCCCCTTGGTGCGGACCCTGCCGAGTCGTCGAACCAATTATGGCGGAACTGGCGGCCAAATACGCCGGCGGAATCAAGGTGACGAAACTCAATGTTGATGAAAATCCCCTGACCGCTTCCCAGTACAATATCCGGAATATCCCGACCATGCTGCTCTTCAAGGAGGGAAAGCTGGTCAATACCTTGGTCGGCGCCCTGCCGAGGGAGGATGTCGAGCGCCATATTCTGGCCGTTATGCGGATGAATTGAATCGTCCAGACCTTGGCGGAAAAGGTGAGGGAGGCAATGTCCGATTATCACATCAAGGAGAAGCAGGTGTATCAGTGCCGGATCTTTTCCGTCTATGAGGGTGAGTACCGATTGCCCGACGGGCGCGTAAACCGGCAGACCCGAGTGGAACATAAACCCTGTGTGGCCGTTGTCCCCGTTGATGACCTGGGCCGGATTCTTCTTATCAAACAGTACCGTTACGCCGTCAACCAGGACCTGTTGGAAATACCGGCGGGCAGCATGGACAAGGGAGGCGAGTCGCCGGAGATGAGCGCCCGGAGAGAATTGGCGGAAGAGACGGGTTACGACGCCGCAAACTGGATGCCGCTGTTCGAAGGTTATCTTCTTCCTGGATACTGCAACGAGTACATGTACTTCTTTCTCGCCACCCGCCTTTTCCCGGCGCCCCTGCCGCCTGACGATGATGAGTGTATTGAAGTGCTTCCCGTTTTACCGGAGGAGGCGATGGCGATGATCAAAAGAGGCGATATCATTGATGCAAAGACCGCCTTGGGGATCTGCATGGCCCGGAAATACCTGGCCGGGCATTTCGTATGAACGCACTCCCTGTTCCGACGGCGCCGGAGTATGGAACCGGTTCACCCCCCTGTTTCACCTGTATTCCAGGATCCTCGGCAGGGGTTCAACGCAAGCCTCTGTTCCTCTTTTCCAATTCGATTTCTAGGTTTTTCAGATTTTGCAGATCCTTCTTCAATTGTTCGTTTTCCTGAAGCAGACGTATCGTTTCCTGGCGGCACTGGTTTTCGGATTCCTCACATTTTGTCTTTTGGGACAGAAGGCCCTCGCAGAGTCTGAGGCTCCCTTTCATTTTTTCCTCACAGGCTTGCTGCAGATCCATCAGCAGAATCAGAGCTTCGGCCGTGTTAAGCCACTTGCTGTCCGGATAAGACTGAGTCAACCGGGCCAGGAGGGCCCGGGCTTTCAAGCCGTTGCCGGTTTCTGTACCGTTTGGCTGCGTGAGTGCTGTCGCCGCCTCGATCAGCAGGTCCTCTGCCGGGGGGAGGGGAGTGGTCGCCCGATCTAAATTGTTCGTTTCCGTGACGGGTTCTTTGGTGACCGCCGTTCTGTCTGCCGCGCAGGCACCAAGCAAGAAGATACAAGTGAATAACACGGCGATTTTTTTCATGGTTCATCCTTTTCACCGAGAAAGATTTCCCTGTGGCACGCCCTTAAGCAAGAAAAGGGGAGGGGCTCCCGCCGATTAGCCGGTCGGGGTTTCTATCTCTTCCAGCTTGACGACGTTGTTCCCCTTCATGGCTTTTACGATTTCCTTTAATTCCGCCGCCTTCCTCGCCATATCCAGGGAGTTCTGAAAACGGGTGCCGTCATCGCTGACGATGGCAATGGTCACCGTGATCAGGGGGAATTTGCGTAGAATTCCCTGTCGGTCCTTCCCGACGATGAACCCGGTTTCCCGATCACCCCCACTGTAAAATTTGCTAATACGCGAGTCGAAATCACGGGCGACGGCACGGCATATTTCTTCCGCCCGCTCGGGTTCCGCAATGATGATGAAATCGTCTCCGCCGACATGGCCGATAAAATCAGTCGCGTTCCCTCCAGTTCTGCTGTGGTCCCTCAGGATATGGGCGACTTCCTTGATCACTTCGCTGCCCCAGGCATAACCGTACTTGTCGGCAAAAGGTTTGAAATGGTCGAGATCCACGTGGCATAGGGAAAAGCGCTTTCCCGCCGAAAGACGGCTCTCGATGGCCTCTTCGATAGCCAGGTTTCCGGGAAGGCCGGTCAGAGGGCTTTCTTCCCGTAACTTTGTCTCGAGGATTTTCAAGCGATCTTTCATTATTCGGAAGGCCTTGGCCAGGCTGCCGATCTCGTCATGACGAATGATGTTGACGGGATAGTCGAATTGCCCTTCGGCGATGGCCCCGGTTGCGCGCTTCAACTGAACGAGCGGTCGGGAGATGTTGAGGGTGATCGCGATGGCGAGGATGAGACCTGCGGTCAGGCTGATGGAGCTGAGAAACATGGTCATGCGCGTAGATTTTTGACCTTCCCTGTTGATCAACGTCAGTCGGCTACGAATGCCGGCTTCGGCGGCCTTCTGAAGATTTTTTGTTGCCTGGGTTAAATTACTCATCAGGCGGTCGCCTTTTTCTCGGGACAGATTCATCGATTCTTCCGGACCGTTTGTCCGAATCAGGCCGACCTGTTCGCGAAAAATATCGCCGTGCTGACGGCTGAGCGCGGCAATCCGGTCGAGATCTTTACGGATATCCCCTTGAGAGGAACGACGGGTTTTGACAAGCAGAACCTCCAGTTCCTTCTGTTTCGCCCAGTAAATGGCTTCGATGGAAGGGTCTTTTAGAATCAGATATTTCTTGCCCGTTCCCTCGAGGTCCAGAATAATCCCCGCCATTTGTTTGGCGGTGTTCATAAGCGAAAAATCCCAGTTTGCCAGATTAAAAGCCAGATCGTTGATGCGGTACAAACTGACAATGGCATAGGTGCTCGATAGCACCGTCAGCATCGCCATAAAAAAATAAATAAGCAGTAATTTTCTGCTGATTGTCAGTCTCATATCAGGGTTCCCTAGCATCCACACCTAATCTAATCGGAAAAATTAGCATACAGGTCATTGTTCCGCAAAGTGGAAAGTGAAGATACCGGAGAAGTTTTTTCAGGGTGGGCTGGGCTTTGGGGGAGCATGGTCGGGCAACACGGTTTTTCTTTCGGAAAAGACAGGATAAGCCTGCTTTCGGTTGTTCCCCTGTGCGGCTTCCGGCGATCACTCGGCCTTGGTTTATTTTTGGAAAAGCATTGGCCATAAGCCTCTACGTTATGAACTGAGCAATTTTCATCGTTCCACTTCCAATTTGGCCTGTATGTGAGGAAAGATCCGGGGGGAGGTGTTTGAGGCAGAAAGAACCGGGCGTGATATCCAGTTTACATCATGGATATAATTGTGGCGTCCCCACGGGGATTCGAACCCCGGTTACCGGCGTGAAAGGCCGGTGTCCTAGGCCTCTAGACGATGGGGACGGCGATTTCAAAGCCAACATCAATGACCGGAAGGCATCGACATGGAATTGGTGCTTGCTTATAATGATTGCCGATAAATAAGTCAAGAAACAAATGATTTCACCACGGATATTTTTTTATTCGAATACGATTGGTTCCCTGAGAATCGTGTCCATGGCATCGAAGGCAAGTGACGCCACTTCGGGGTGGGACTCTCGGAGCGAGGCGATCTGTCGGAGATTGTCTCCGGTCCGGTTGATGAGCATGGCGAAGTCGCCGTCGGCGATGCCGACCTGTTCCGTAATCACTTCCCATTGCATTCCCCTGCTCCAGGCGTAGATGGTCCAGGCCGGCCACAAATACATGGGGGCGACGGGAAACCCATGCTCAATCATTCGTTCCGCAAGGTCGGCCAGGTCTGCTTTAACTCGGTTGAAACCGCGGGTCAATTTTCGCGGGGTGATTTTTCGGGTCAGTTTTATGTCTTGATCACCGTCATAAACAAATATGGCAACCAGGGCGGCGAGCATTTTCGCGTCGTAACGGGGAAAGGAGTCCTTACGCAGGCATTCGGCGATCAAAAGAGGTTGATCGAGTCTCAGTTTCGAAGCCCAGAGACCGTTTTCCGTCAGGTGGTCATGTTCATCAACAAAACCCTCCTGCTTCAGAAAAACGAGGTGTTTGAGGAAGTTTTCCCATCGATCGTCGTTTCCGACGATGTCCGGGCCTTCCTGAAAGGAGGCCAGGGAACGTTCAAAAATCAGGCGGATATCGTCCGTTGTCTGTGACAACAGGAGATTCAGAATCATGGAAAAGTCGCTTTTCAATTGGCTTTCAATGGCTTCGGGTCTCTTAAAAAGGAGCTTTCTAATATGGTGAAGGTCCATAAAGCGTCCCGCAACGGCCAGCATGAAGCCGATTTTGTCCTGGCCGCGCCTGCCTGCCCTGCCCGTCATCTGGTGAAAATCGATGCTGTTCATGGGGCTGAACTCATGGCCATTGTAGCGATCGGAGTTGAACAGTACGATCGTGCGGGCTGGATAATTTACGCCGGCGGCGACAGTGGAGGTTGCGAAAATTGCACGCAGATACCCTTTGTTCATCATGGCTTCGATCAGGAACTTCCACGCCGGCAGTTGTCCTCCATGGTGAGAACCGACGCGGCACCTCTGGAGAGAGGAGAGGTGGCGATGGTTTCGTAAATAGGGAAAGCGCTCCAAAAACTCCGCCAGGTCTTTGTCGAAGTCTTCATCGACGGTCGACGGCGTGGGTGGGTGACAATGGGCGAGGGCGCTGTCACATTCAGCCCGTGATTTCAAAAAGAAAATGGCCGGAGTCAGATGAAATTGTTCCAGGGCATGAATAATCTCGCCCAGATGGGGTGAATAAAAGCGGAGACGTCTTTCCCGCTCAGCCTGTTCCATGTACTCATCCAGTCCATGGAAGAGTTTTTTGTTTTTCAGGTAGGGCATGATCCGCCCCGATGGGTGGAGAAACAGCGGATAAAGCGGAACCGAGCGCTTTCGCTCCCTGATCACGGTGCATGGTTTTCCCCTGAGGCCGGAGAGCCAGCCTGCCAGCTCTTCATCGTTGCCGATCGTAGCCGATAACAGGAGGAGATTGACTCGGGAGGGCAGGTAGATCATGATTTCCTCCCACACAACTCCCCGGTCTGGGTCACCCAGGTAGTGTGCCTCGTCGATAACCACAAGATCACAGGGAAAATCTTCCCCTCGATGCATAGAATCGTAGAGTTGGTTACGGAGGATTTCCGTTGTGCCTACGATGATGGGAGCGTTTGTGTTTTCCTTCGTGTCTCCTGTCAGAATGCCCACGTTGACTTCATCAAAACAGGCGCCGAATTCGACCCATTTCGAGTTGCTGAGGGCTTTGAGTGGAGAAGCGTACCAGCTGCGTCCTCCCTGTTCGAACACGGAGAGGATGGCTTGCTGGGCAATCCAGGTCTTTCCCGAACCCGTGGGGGCGGTAACCAGGCAGTCAGCATTTTTGACGGCTTCGATAGCCTCCAGTTGGAAGGCGTCCGGTACAAAGTCCGTCTTAACGGGTTTGCCGATTTTTTTGAACACGGATTGCAGGGCAGGGTCCATTTCCGGTTTCATTCGACGGTGGGGCCTGCCCTCTCTTTTGGGGCGATGCTTTTCCGGCCGCTCAGCCTCCGATTGTGTTCTGGTTTTTGGCGCTGGACGGGAGCGGTGCCAATACTTCCGGCGATGATGAGTTTTCAAGCTTGGTTCCATCAAAATTCCTGAGTCAAGACGATCTGTCTTAGGAAACGCTATCATATATCAAACGAGGCGTAAAGGAGAATGGCTGTGGCCGATCGATCCTGCCCTTGTTCCGTCGAGTACAATATGACAGTGAGACTGGAAAGTATCAGGTAAACGCAACCTTCTGTAAATTCAAATAATACTTGAAGTCAGCGATAAAAGCGGATATACAGACGCGACTGTTCCGATGGAGGATTCCGGCCTCTGCGACAGCAACATTCAGTAAATGACGTAAGGAGCTTCCGCCCGATGGCAAAAAAACTGAACGAAACACTGAAAACCATAGAGAGTTACAAGGCGGTCAATCCCCATTATGTCGATCTCCTTGATATTCTGGAAGCGATTTTGATCCTGCGTGAGGCGTACAAAAAGAAGAAACATCCCCCCGTTTTTTCCGTCGATGAGGCGCTCATTCCTCAGAAAATCAAAGGGGGTCTTCCGCTGGTGGATCTGAGCGGCGGCCAGTATAATCTGACGGGGCCGAAGGAATATTTTCACTCCCTTTTGACGATCGCGGAGGAACGCATGCCCGTGGAAGCACAGATTCTGTTGAAGGATCTTGAAGACGGAACGGTTGTGTACGAGGATATGATTCGTGATATCATCGATGGATGCGCCGAATGTGAAGAACACGGAGAAGAACACCCGGAGAGGGAGGGGAAGGGAGCCTGTGAGACATCGCCGGGGGATACGAACGAAGACGATGAAATTGAAGAATCCTTTGATTTGATTGAGTTGTTCCTCGAAGAGAGCCTGCGGCCCGACCTCGAATTGATCGCCGAAAAATACGGCCCGGTCGTTGACCGGTCCGATTGGTTGGAAGGTTACTGTCCGATTTGCGGTAAGGAGCCAAAAATCGGCGAACTTAGGGAAGAGGAGGAACGGCGTTACCTTTTCTGCAATCAATGCGGCTACGAATGGGATTTTGTTCGGATTAAATGTCCATTCTGTGGTAATGAAGAGCAGCAGTCGCTGGCATTTTTTACTGTCGAGGGCGATGACCGCTACCGTGTCGATGTTTGTAACGAGTGCAAGCGTTATATCAAGATCATCGATTTCAGGGAGACGAAAGAGGAGGCCAATTTGGATGTGGAGGATATCGCCACCCTGCATTTGGACATGCTGGCCTATGAAGAAGGATATAATTAGCCGCTTGGGTCTGTCAGACGCCGCCGCGGTTCCGTTTCATGAAGGATGACCGAATAGAGCAGGCCATTGCCCTGCTGGAGAATGAGGCCAGGAAATGGGAGGTACCCATTGTCACGCAGTATGCCGATGACCGGAGGAGTCCCTTTGCCATTCTGATTTCGACGCTCTTGAGCCTCCGCACCAAAGACGAGGTAACGGAGGAAGCGTCGGAACGGCTGTTTCTGCTTGCGGATTCTCCGGAATCGATGGTTTTGCTTCCGGAGGAGGCCATCATAAAGGCCATCTATCCCGTTGGTTTTTACCGCAACAAGGCCAGGACGATTCTTGAGGTATGCCGTGATCTGATCGTGCGTTTCCAGTCCCGTGTTCCCGATACGATCGAGGAATTGCTCACCCTGAAAGGGGTCGGCCGGAAAACGGCAAATCTCGTGGTGACCCTGGGTTATGGAAAAGAAGGGATATGCGTGGACACGCATGTGCACCGTATTTCCAACCGGCTGGGTTATGTGGCGACCCGGACACCCGATGAAACGGAATTCGCCCTGAGAAAAAAACTGCCCCGGCCTTACTGGATCCGTTATAATACCCTGATGGTGGCTTTTGGCCGGACGGTTTGCCGTCCCGTCTCTCCATTCTGCAGCCGATGCGTGATTTACAATGATTGCGACCGGGTGGGGGTACAATACAGCAGATAGGGGCTCGATGCCGAACTTGATTGAAAGTGCCTCAGGCTTTCGTTAACTGCGACCACGAAAGAAAACGTAATGCAGATGCCGTCTGTCTGTTCATGAGAATATTCGATAGGATGGAAATTATATGAGAAAACCGTTTATCGCCGGAAACTGGAAAATGCACAAAACCATTGAGGAAGCCGTGACCTTTGCCCGTCGGCTGAAGGAACTGGCGCCGCGGTGTACCGACCGGGATGTTCTTGTCGCACCGCCCTTTACCGCTCTTTCCGCTATGTCGGAGACGCTTCGGGGAACAGGGGTTCACATCGCCGCCCAGAACATGCACGAAGCGCCCCGGGGGGCTTTTACGGGAGAGGTTTCGGCGGCGATGCTTGCCGAGGCCGGGTGTGATTACGTGATTATCGGCCATTCGGAGCGGCGGACGCTATTTGGGGAAGACGACACCCGGATCAACCGAAAAATCGTCGCCGCACTGGAAAATGGCCTGAAGGTGATCTTCTGCATCGGTGAAACGCTGGAGGAGCGGGAGGCTGGATTAACCACCAAGGTCGTGGAAAGACAGATCAAAGAAGGGTTGAAGGCGCTCCGGAACGATGATATAAGGCGCCTCGTGATCGCCTACGAGCCCGTCTGGGCCATCGGAACGGGTAAAACAGCGACACCCGCCCAGGCGGAGGAGGTTCACGCGTTCATACGAGGTTTGATGAGCCGGCTTTACAATGAAGACACAGCAAATTCCCTGCCGATTCTTTACGGAGGGAGTGTCAAACCGGATAACATGGCCGAGCTGATGGCGCAGCCCAATGTGGACGGCGGCCTGATTGGCGGGGCCAGCCTCGAATTCGATTCCTTCTCTCAGATGGTGATGTTCGATAGACTAGATTGAAAAAAAGGGGTGTTGAAACGATGAGGTCCTTGTTTGTTGTCCTGCATGTGGTAATTTGCTTTATCCTGATTATGGTGGTTCTGCTCCAGGCCGGGCGGGGCGCCAGCATGGGAGCCGCTTTCGGCGGCGCGAGCCAGACTCTTTTCGGTTCCACCGGCGCTGGAACCTTTCTTGGCAAAATGACGACGGTCGTCGCGGTTATTTTCATGCTGACGACCCTGTCTTTGTCCTATTTCACTTCCGAAAAATCTTCTTCGGTGGTGAAGGGTTACAAGGTTCCGCAGGCCACGGAACAGGCCCTGCCGAAACAGGGTCCGTCTCCTGTGCGGGGCGCTGCCCCCGTGGCGCCTGCCGCGTCTGATACCCAGGTGCCTCAGACTACGCCGGTCGAATAGGAACGCAGCGGGAAAGGTACGGCCGTCAACCTGATTTCGTGTTGACAAGGAACCGCTCAAAATGTAGAGTGCTTCCCGCATTATGAGGTGGTGAACTCGAAGAACCGAGCCCTGAGGACGGATCTTTCATAAGGATGCCGAAGTGGTGGAACTTGGTAGACACGCTATCTTGAGGGGGTAGTGGGCCACGCCCGTCCGGGTTCAAGTCCCGGCTTCGGCACCATTTTTACAAAAGTAATTTATAATGATTATGGGGGTTTAGAAATCGCTTCTAAATCCCCATCGTCTTTTGGGTCCACTTTCACAAAGTCACTACACCATCTGACTTACCGGCTATCGGGTTGAAGACCCTTTCCCTGAAAACGTTACCCTCATCCCCTTGATAATGCCGAATGTAGGCGTCGTACTTCTCGCGTATCGATCAGGTAAAGGACTTGCCATAAAAGAGGATTTCGCATAGGATGGGCGCCCTGCAATCGGAGCCGGACGGATGGAAAAACCTGCGAGATCGAAACTGTTTCTGCACCTGAAAAAATGGCTGGAAAAAGCTGTCATGGAGTACGGCATGATAGCGGAAGGGGATCGGGTCCTCGTCGGCGTTTCGGGCGGGAAGGACAGCATGGTGTTGCTGGACCTGCTCGCTACGCCCATGCTCTTCGTGCCTTCCTTTTCCCTGGCGGCGGTGCACATCGATATGGGCTTTGATCCGGCCTATGGATGCCATGATGCCCTGAAAACCCATTTCGAAGAGAGAGGCTGCGATTACACGATCGAGAAAAGCGACATCGGTCCCCTGGCGCAGAGCGATTACAACCGGAAAAACCCCTGTTTTCTTTGCTCGCGTCTCCGGCGGAAGCGGATTTTTGAAATCGCCGCGGAAAAAGGATGCAACAAGATCGCCCTGGCGCACCACCGGGACGACATCGTCGAGACGCTGTTGATCAACCTGTTTTACGGCCGTGAAATCAGCACCATGATGCCCGTCCAGTCCGTTTTCGGGGGGAAGATGCACATCATCCGGCCCCTGAGTTTTCTTCGGGAGGGCGTGATCAAAAAATACGCCGCGGAAAGAGGCTTGCCCGTCTTCCAGAATCTCTGTCCCTCAAATGACGATTCAAAGCGGCTTTATGTGAAAAACCTGTTGAACGGGATGGAAAAGGACAACCGGAAGGTCCGGGACAACATCCTTCGGGCGATGACCCATGTCAAGATGGATTATCTTCCCAAAAAATATGTCAAGGCCGCCAAATAGGCGGAACAGAAAAGGATAAAAGTGACGAGGAAGGATTCACCCGTCAAGATCGTCGCCCGGAATAAGATGGCGCGGGTCAATTATGATATTTCCGAGACCTTCGAGGCGGGTATCGTTCTCGTCGGCACCGAGGTGAAGTCTTTGCGTGCAGGCCGGTCAAACCTCAAGGACAGCTACGCCCAGGTCAACAATGAGGAGGTGTTCCTCCACGACCTTCACATCAGTCCCTACACACACGGAAACCGCTACAACCATGATCCGCTCCGGCCGCGCAAGCTTCTGTTGCATAAACGGGAGATCAAGCGGCTCTATGGCCGGACCCGGGAAAAGGGCTTTTCCCTGATCCCAACGAAAATGTACTTCAAAAACGGGAAAATCAAGGTCGAAATCGGTTTGGCCCGAGGCAAAAAACTCTTCGACAAGCGGGAAGACCTCAAGCGCAGGGAGGATCAAAGGGATATCGAACGGCACTTCCGTAAGCGGGAGTAACGCGGATCGTAAATGGTCGGTGAGCGCGGGAGAGACACCGCGTTTCCGCCACCGGGATTAACCACCCCGTCTTAAAACAATCCGGTATCCTTTTCCACCTTTGTCATTGCGACCGAAGGGAGAAATCCTGGCGTAGGCTTTTCACGCGGGATTTTTCGTCGATCATACTCCTTGAAACGACAAGGTTCGGAGCCTGTGCTTTCTGGCTGCGCCTTGACTTTGCCCGAAGAAGGCACTATATTCCGTTTACATGTCAAGGTCTTTCTCAATTTGGGGGCGTCACGGTTTCGACGGGGATAGTTGAAGCTGTAGAAGCGTGCCGAGGTTCCTACAGGCCTCGTTAAACAGGTAGGATAAATATAATCGCAGACAACTACGATTACGCCTTAGCCGCGTAAGACGGCTAACGTTCTCCCGGCTTCGCCTGTCGGGTCGGATGAGGGCGTCAAACAGGCAGGATTGCCGCTTTACCCAGGCCCGGGGGTAAAGGGGTGAAATCTTACGGGCTGGCCTTCCTTACATCCTGACTCTGGGAGGTTTGAAAAGGCGAGATTAAACCAGAGGATACGCACGTAGAAACTGCAGTGGAATATTTTCGGACGCGGGTTCGACTCCCGCCGCCTCCACCAATTAGAAAAGACAGACTCGTCTCTCTGGGGTCATTCTCCGGGGTGACGGGTTTTCTTTTTCCCCTTGTTTCTAAAGGGTTTGTGCCCGTTTCATATCTTTTCAAAGCACCTCTCAGCACCATCGATTCTACCCACCATCCCGCCTTTCATTCTGTGTTTGGCCCCTGATTCTCTGTTTCTTCCGGACGAAGTCCGAAGTTCGTCCGGAAAGCTGCATCCTTGATTGATATGGCTTTGCGGCTGATTGCCATTTTGGGCAGTTGTCTTAGGTCATCGCTCAAGCCCCTGCTCACCAATCCGATTTTTATCTGATTCGGGATTCCCCTTGATTTTTTGGTCGTAATCAGACATATTGTTACCACTTGTGAATAAGTGGAGTCAATTTGTCTGGAGCCAAAGATGCAGAAAAAGCCAGAAGATATTTTCCGTTCATGTGGTGGCCAACTACGAATGAGCGAGGCTATTGAGCGCGGGATCAGCCGTTACATGCTCTATGCTCTTAGGGATAAAGGGGTAATAGAGCAAGTCAGCAGGGGGGTGTACCGCCTGGTGGAACTTCCTCCCATCAGCAATCCCGACCTGGTAACGGTCGGACTGCGCTTCCCAAATGCAGTCATCTGCCTCGTATCGGCACTGGCATATCACGAAATCACCACACAGATTCCGCACAGTGTTTCCGTGGCCGTTCCAAGGGAATCACGCCAACCGTCCCTGGGTTATCCGCCACTCAGTGTTCACCGGTTCTCTGACCTGGCATTCCGTGCAGGTATAGAAGAGCACCAAATCGACGAAGTGCCCGTCAAAATCTACAGTCCGGAAAAGACGCTTGCCGATTGTTTCAAATTTCGGAACAAGATCGGCATGGATGTGGTACTGGAGGCACTGAAACTCTACAAAGCCCGCAAGCAATTCAATCTCGAGGCACTGCTCAAATACGCGAAAGTCTGCCGTGTTGAAAAGGTGATGCATCCCTATCTGGAGGCGAGCATATGAAATCCCCGAAGAATATCCCCGCATCTGTCCAGCAACGCCTTCTCAATCGCGCCAAAAACGATAAAAGGCCGTTCAACGAACTCCTCCAGTACTATGCCATGGAACGGTTTCTGTTCCGCCTGTCCCAGTCAGAGCATGCGAACCGTTTCATCCTCAAAGGCGCTTTGATGTTGAGGGTTTGGCGTTCACCGGAATTCCGGCCAACAATGGATATCGATATGCTGGGAAGAACCAGTAACGAGGAAGCCAGTATTGTCGCTCAGATTAGGGAGGTCATGGCCGTGGATGTGGAGCCCGATGGGCTCACTTTTGATCCCGAATCGATCCAGTCCGAACGGATTTACCGAAGATGCCGATTACGAAGGGATCAGGGTTCGATTTCGATGGGATCAAATTGGCCGAGACAATTCGTCTGACCTTCCAGAAAAGAGGAACTTCGCTTCTTCCGAGAATAGAAGCGTTCGAACAGCCTTTCATCGATGCCAAGCAGATTCAGTGGTCGGCTTTCCATAAGAGGCTTCAACAAGACCATGTACCCGAATCCCTCAAGGATGTCGTATCTGTGGTGGAGGATTTCCTTGCACCACTCACGACCCTGCTATCACAAGACAACCCTAAATCTCTGAGCTGGCCTGCTTCAGGCCCATGGCGCTGACTCGGTGCAAAGCCTCTACACATCGTGACAAGTGAGGAGGCTTTGCATATCCCGGCCTGAACAATTCTCTGCCAATCCAATTCTGCTCCTCCCGACGCCTTCCATCTCTAAAATGGTGATGCCGGACCAGGTGATGCCGGACCAGCGGATACTCGAACAGGTCCGAGGCATGGTCAACAAGATGGACTTGAAAAGCGGTCTGATGGTCCCGTTCTACGTCAATGTCGAAACCCACGGCACCGACGGACAGGTTCAACGTCGAGGACAAGGTCAAGGAGGTGAAGGAAGACATCGTGGTGGCCCGGGGCACCACCGATTTGCTGGCCGACACCCGCAGACAGAAGGAGATCGGCACGCCGCACTTCGGACGACCGACCGGCGATTGGGATCTGATCCATGGGGAACTGGTGACCTTCACCGACCCGCGACGCGACCTGCCGCCCATCGACCGACTGGAAGGCTTCCGGCCCGGCGGGCACAGCATGTACCAGCGGGTGATGGTGGCGGTGCTGTGCGGGCGCACCTCGATACCAGCCTGTACCTATTTGCCATGCCCGCCTTGCGCAGAGAGAGTCGCCAGTGGCCAGTGGTTACGCCGTGAGCCGATTTTTGCGGCCTTATCCGGACCAAAGCGTTTGACAATCGGCCCCTGCCTAAAGTATGTTAGACGATATTTTATTTGAGGAAGCTGTGCACAGCATTCCCGTTACGTCTTTGGGGTGGAAAGAGAACCAATCGCCCTTGAGGAGTTGGAGATATGACCGAGATGGAAGATCGCTGGTTGTCAGTAGAAGAGATAGGCAGATACCTCGGTGTCAGCAGTGACACCGTTTACCGCTGGATCGACAAGCACACGTTGCCCGCCCATCGCATGGGCCGTCTTTGGAAGTTCAAGAAAGACGAGGTCGACGAGTGGGTGAAGGCCGGTGGCGCGGCAGAACATTATAAAAAGGAATCCTGACCAAGAATGAGTAACGATAGATACAGCATGTCATTTACAACGGGCAGTCTATTTCACCTTGAATCGGTGGAACTGGCCGCGCTGTATCTTGATCTTGGCGACTGGAACTCTGTTCGGGACAAGGTCGTCGCAGAAAATTTACTGCAGACCAGAACATTGAATACGCTCAAAAGAGTCTGCCGCGAGGTCATCTCTCGACTCAGGACGTTGAGCCCAGGCGAACTTGAATTCTTTGTTAAGGGCAGCCACCAAGAGCAGGCTTATCTCCTGTGGCTTGCCGTTTGCCGCCGGTACAGATTCATTGCTGATTTTGCCGTCGAAGTGCTGCGAGAGCGCTACATCACATTGAAAAGTGATCTGACTCACGAGGATTTTGATTCCTTCTTCAACCGGAAATCCGAGTGGCATTTGGAACTGGATGAGATCACCCCGGCGACACGAGGCAAATTGCGGCAGGTCCTGTTCAAGATACTTCGTGAGGCTGATCTTCTAACGGCCAACAACATGATACAAGCTGCCATGCTCAGTCCGAGACTGCTGGGCCTGATCCAACAAGGCAGCCGCAGGGATATTTTGCACTTCCCTGTATTTGAATCCGATGTGGAAGGGATAAAGCTTTGATAACTGATATAGCTAAGATGCCAATGCAGGATAGATTTCAGCATCTCTTTGCTGTGATCTCAAGTCAGCGTTTTCTAAACAAACAGGGGCTTGGTAATGAGGTACCGTTTTTTATATGCCCCTACAGGCTGGAAGAATACGTTGAAATGGAGCGACTTCAGCGCCAGCTTGTCAATCGCCTTGAGCAGGCAGGTGTTCAGGTTCTTGAAGTCAATCTGTATGATCTTTCGATTGAAATTCTCAAAGAGCGTGGCATCTGGGAGCAGGTTCTGGAAATTGAGCATACAGTGTCAAAAGAGGAACTGAAAGAACTGTTGCAAGGCGTACTGGACTCCGAAGCGCATCTCGTTCCGGCCATTGCAGCCAAATTGGCAAGCACCGATTTCGAGGTTCTTTTTTTGTCCGGTGTTGGCGAGGTGTTCCCCTACATCCGCTCGCACAACGTTTTGAACAATTTGCAGAGTACGGCGAAAGAAAAGCCGACCGTCATGTTTTTCCCGGGAGCCTACACCCACTCCCTGGAGTCCGGAGCATCGCTCGATCTCTTTGGAAGGCTGCATGACGACAAGTACTACCGGGCATTCAACATCTTTCACTGCGAAGCATAAACGAGGGAAGCGTGATGACTCTTAAGACCATTTTTAACAAGCCAGTTGATCGCCCGATTGAAGGGGTCATCAAAGCTGACGATGAAGCCAGCCTTCGCCTCGAGATTGAAGAATACGTTCTGACCAACGAAGTCGAGAAGCGGCTTGAGTCCTTTCTGGACGCCTACAACAACTATGAAGGTGCCAATGGCGTTTGGGTTTCCGGCTTCTTCGGGTCCGGTAAATCTCACCTGTTGAAGATGCTGGCGCTCTTGCTGGAAAACCGGCAGATCGACGGGGCCTCCGCACTTGACTTGTTCCTGCCCAAGTGTGGCGACAACGAAATCCTGCGCGGTGATCTCAAACGAGCCGTCGCCATTCCGTCGAAAAGCATTCTGTTCAACA
>JAAYKM010000043.1 GCA_012522415.1 Deltaproteobacteria bacterium
AGCATATATTCAGCATGGTTATACGATGAAGGCGATTGCCGATCATCTGGGCATTCATTACACGACGGTGAGCAAGGTTATTAAGGCCCAGGAAGATAACTGATAATTCAAGACCTGACCCCAGCCTGTTCCCCATGGCGTCCGTTATTCTTTGACGTTGCATGACCGGTATAACCGGCGGGTTGTCGGATTCGACAACGCTCACGCCGTGCGGACAGCAAAAAAAAGTTACGGTGCAAGGAAGATTACTTGGGATCATAAGCATAAATGCGACAAGGTATCGCCTTATGAATACACATCAGCCAGTCAATTACTGGAAGATTTCTGGCGCGAAGTTGAAAAAATCATGGGGCAGGAAGGAAGGGTTAGGAAATGAAACAAAAAGTGCTGAACATTGGCATTATTCCTTATCAGGATTATAAAAAGCGATCCCTGGCCATCGCACGGGGAGAATACCGCCCAAGACCCGATGAGCCTAAAATCTGGTTTGAATCTTTGAAATCCATGGCACAAGTCCTGAGTAATGAGAATCAATTGTTGCTCAAAACTATCCTGGAACGAAAGCCGGAATCCCTCAAGGAACTGGAAGAAGCAACTGGAAGAAGCAGCAGCAATCTCTCTCGTACATTGAAGACGATGGCGCGTTACGGCATTGTGAAAATAGAAAAGGTGAATCGAAACATCAAACCGGTTGTTGAGGCAACGGATTTCTCTGTTCAATTTGGACTTTATGCCGACGGGCACCGGAACAGATGAAACTTCGGCGCGCCGAAGTTTTCAAATATTATCGGAAAACAGTTTAATCGTCTATTTAGTCTCTCAATCCCTCTCCGGAGCGTGCGCAGGGGGAGGGATATCCTTGTCCGCAGGTTTTCAAACCAATTTTCATAGCCTGCCAGTTTAAGAAGATCGAATGCATAGAATTGTTTCAGATCGTTTCTATTTTCCTGTGGAAAGTTTTGGGGCAGCGGTGACGGCTATCAACCTGTCCGATGTTGACTTTGTGAAGAAGAAAATCACCGTCGAGGAAAAAGGCGGAATACGGCACACATACCAGATTAACAAGGAGGGACTCGCGGCGATCCGGGTTACCCAGAGAAGGCATATCGGCAAAGCGTTACATCCCACGTCCCATTCGCTCGATAATCCCCTGATCACGCATGGCATAGATAGTCCGGGGATGGATTCCCGACTTGATTGCCTCTCCGGTGCGAAAGATACCTGTTGGCGAGTGAAGCATAGCCTTGGCCCGTTTTATTGCCTCTGCGCCCTGCTTTTTACTGATTAGCGACATGGATAATATTACCTGCATTAGTTTTTATTTGTCTGTAATTCTATCCAGGCGAATGAGTTTGAAAAGAAGTTTATGTCGGCAAATGCGGCTTAACTGAGTGTCCGTTTTTACTTGACCAGATCAAGGCCGGCTGGCGGGAAAGCGGATGACAAAGGTGACGGTCAATCTGAACACCCACACACCTGGGGCATTATATGAAACCTTGCTGCCTGATCGAGCCAGGAAGTCGTGGGATCGTTTTGAATTTGTCTATTATCCCAATGGGGCACCATTGAAAAATCAATAACTTACAAAATAATAAAGTTTTTTTCTTTCCGTGCCGATATGTCTGGCAGGTAAAGACTCGTATGCGGGAGAGAAAATGGACTGGACGATTCAGCCAGAGGCGATAGACGCCTTATTTAGTTCAACAATTTCCAACACTCAGGACAGGCTCG
>JAAYKM010000044.1 GCA_012522415.1 Deltaproteobacteria bacterium
AAAAAGGTCACGTTGCCGTTTTTTACTTTCTGATTGTTTTGGTTTCATCTGTGTAATTTGCAAGAAAAATAGGGGTTAAGGGTTAAAATCTTGCAAATTACATCGCATAAAAAATGATCATTGTCAAGTAATATTAAATGGTTATGATGTTTTTCAGATACGACTATTTAAACTTCGCATGAATAACAGCGGCCCTTGCCCTGATCGGGTGGAGCTGAACACGGTAGGCTTTGGGCAAACTTTTGAGAAGACCATGGATTTTTTCTCCCCTCAGGCCAGGTATTATCGGGTCATTCATAGCGGAAACCACCATGGACAGGGCGCTGATCGGTACTTTCATGGTTACCCCGTCCCGTTCCGAACCCGGCGCAAGGGCATAAGAAAGTTGAAGGGGGATCCCCCCGATCTGCATCGAATCTGGAAAATTGACCTGTATATCCTCGGGCAGAAGTTCCTTGATCAGCAGATCCCGCTCCGACATTCTCAAAAAATCATCTGAACCCCGTTGGAAAATTAGTTTCCGCAGTGCATGAACACTCGTCGTTCCCGAGGTTCGGCGGCGATAAAATGCGATTTGCCCGTCTCTGCTGATCAGCAGGTTTCTTTTCCGGATTTTTTCCTCATAGCGCCTGATGCGTGCGATCAGTCTTTGGTTGTGAACAAGAAAAGGCATCTTTCGGGAAACATCCCCGTCAACGAGTGCCTCGAGAAACACCGACTCCGATACATCCGGATCTATGTTCCCGTATGCAACGCGTCTTCGGGGAACGATGACCAAACCGAAGAGGCTAACCTGCATGTAGGCCCTGACTTCCCCCTTTTCAGCGTCCCAGTGAGGATCCGTGTAAGTGCGTTTGCACAGATGGTCACCGAGTTTCTCCAGCCATTCTACCTTGATATTCGCAACGGTTCTGGCGTATGGCTTCGATGTTTCAACATATTCTGCTGCCACAATCCATCTGCCGCTTTTCGAAAAAAGGCCTGAGCCGGGAAAAATGAAAACGTTCCTGTTCCTGGCCGCCAGAAACAATTTGTTTTCTTTTTTCTGTGCAATATTCGAAAGATAGCCCGATACAATCGATTTATGGATTGCTTCGTAGGGTGGATCGTCCGGGGTCAGCTCAGAAAACGCGGCTGTTTCCAAAGAAGTTTGGGCCGAAGAAGAGTCCAGGGCCAATCGGTACTCCCGATGCTGTTGCAGGATGGTGACGATCTGATGATAAATGTCCCGCCATTCCCGCATCCTGTGATAGGATAAAAAGAACTCCCGACAGAAGACCCTCATTTTCTTTTCAGACCGGCGGGTTTCCCATGCCTCCCTGTAAAGCCGCCATATATCGAGCATAGTCAGAAAATCCGACTGCGTATTTTTCAGGCGGCCATGTATTTCATCCGCCGATTTTTCCTTTTCCGCAGGCCTTTCGCGGGGGTCCCGAATGCTCAGGGCCGAGGCAATGACAATGACCTCATGAAGGCATTTTTCGCGGCGTCCCTCAATGATCATCCGCGACACACGGGGATCGATGGGCAGAAGCGCCATCAACCGTCCATAATCGGTTAATTTGCAGTGAAAAGCCCCCTTCGTCGTTTTTCCTCGGGTCCACTCGATGGCCCCCAGTTCGTGGAGCAAATTGAACCCGTCCCGAATGGCTTTTTCAGCAGGCCTGTCAATAAACGGAAATATCTGGATTTTCGGCAGATTCAGCGACAACATCTGGAGGATGACGCCCGCCAGGTTTGAACGGAGTATTTCCGGTGTGTTGAATTTTGGGCGCCTATGGTAATCGTCTTCATCGTAAAGTCTTACGCAGACACCATTTTGAATCCGTCCGCAGCGGCCTGCCCGCTGGTTTGCACTGCTTTGGGAAATGGGAAGGATGGGTAAACTGGTGGTTCCAGTTCCGGGATTGAAACAGAGTATTCTGGCCAAACCGGTGTCGATGACAAAACGGATGCCGGGTATGGTCAAAGACGTTTCCGCAACGTTTGTCGCCACAATGACTTTTCTTTTCGTTCCCTGAAAGACTTTTTTCTGGTCTGACCAGGGCAGGCGGGCGTAAAGATGCAAAATTCGTACGTCTGTGTCATTTTTCCCCTTCAGCATTTCACAGCAGTCACGGATATCCTGTTCAGTGGGCATGAAAACAAGGACGTCACCGACGGTTTCTTCCATCAGAAGCTCCTCGATCGCATCAACGGCTGTGTCAATATAATTTAAATCACCCTTCTCCTCCGATTCGTGGTCAGGGGGCCGGTAACGCACTTCGACCGGATACATTCGTTCCGATACTTCAATGACCGGGGCATGGGAAAAGGCCCGGGAAAACTTTTCGCTATCGAGGGTGGCCGAGGTGATGATGAGTTTCAGATCTTTTCTTCGCTTCAGGAGGTCAACCAGGATTCCCAGAATAAAGTCGATATTGAGACTCCGTTCATGCGCTTCATCAATGATAATTGTGTCGTATTGCCGGAGTTGTGGATCATGTTGCGTTTCGGCCAGGAGGATACCGTCGGTCATGATCTTAATGATTGATCGACGGCTGATTTTTTCCTCGAATCTAATTTTGTAACCTACAGTCCCTCCCACGGTTTCCCCAAGTTCTTCCGCGATGCGATGGGCGATGGTGACCGCGGCAATACGTCTTGGCTGGGTGCAAGCGATTTTCCCTTTTTTCCCCCGTCCCGCTTCGAGGCACATTTTGGGTATCTGCGTGGATTTGCCTGAACCGGTGGCACCACAGATGATGATCACCTGATTTTTGAGGATGGCCAGTTGAATGGCCTTTTTTTCCCGGAGAATCGGTAGCGCTGGCGGATAGCGTATGTTGACCCGGTGGTGGAGTGAAGCGTTGTTTCGCATAGTTAAACCGTTTTTCCGATGGGTTTATCCTATTTGGCCAAGTTGCTCCAGAATGGAGGGGATGAGAGAGTTCGTCGACTCCCATCCGGCCTCGATGGCTTCCCTGGCCTTGTGAAATTCCAGCAGCCCAATCGCGGATAAGCGGGGTGAAATCAGGATGTCGGGACGGTCTTCGAGCAATCTCTGCCGTGTGATCCGGTCCTGCATGATATAGATGGCGTTAGCCATGACCTCGATCATGTTTGGTGTTTTTTCTGTTTTCTCATCGGGGCGTTCAAAGCGCTTTATGAATGAAAGGTTGTTTCTGAGGAAGTCGGAGTGGAGGACATCGAACAATTTGTCATGCAGGCCGTTGTTGATCCGACTGTTTTTCCTTGAAAAATTCTTCCCCAGAATATCATCGTTTAAATTCACGGCGATCACCAGATCCGCCTCCATGGCGCGACACAACGAAACCGGTACGGGATTTACCAATCCCCCGTCGATGAGCCACTGTTGTCCTCTTTCAAATGGTGTAAAAAGACCCGGCAGGGAAAAGCTGGCCCGCATGGCATCCAGAAGCGGACCTTTGCGAAAACAGATTTCCTCTCCCGAGAGCAGATCCACGGCAACGGCACCATAGGGTAAGGGGAGATTTTCGATCATTTTGTCGGAAATTATTTCCCGAAAAAAATTCGTTATGTTGTCGCCTTCGAGAAGACCCCGGCGTGACAGACTTACATCCATGAATTTAAGAAAATCTATCCATGAAAATTCCCGGGCGAAATCTTCGAGAGCGTCGAGGATACCGGCGGCATAGGCTCCGCCGACAACAGCGCCCATCGAGGAACCGCAGACCAGGTGGATGGGAATCCCTGCATCCAGCAGACATTGGATCACGCCGATATGTGACCATCCCCTCGCTGAACCGCTGCCGAGAGCCAGACCGATTCTCTTTTCCTTTTTCCCGTGGTCAATATGATGTTGAAGATTATCCATAATGTGTCTAATATACCTCTACTACCACAACATGAGGGTTTGTTTCCATGGGCATCGTTTTATAACGATATTTTCTTGTGTTTTCCAGTCCATGAACACGTTGTCCCTTCATCATTAACTTTTCCGCGGGTCAGAGGATTTATGCCGATATTAACCCTTTACTTTCAGCTTCATCAGCCGATGCGCCTTCACCCGGACCGGGATCGTTTCCTCTGGGAGGAAATGAACCGCAATGTTTTTCTCAAGGTTTCAGAAAAATGCTACATGCCAGCCTTGTCCATGTTCGACGAGCTCATCAGGAATTATCCGTCATTCAAGATCACCCTCAGCATGTCCGGCACGTTTTTGGAACAGGCTGAAAAATACAAGCCCGACGTCATCAAAGCCCTGAAAACTCTGATCGAAACGGGAGAAAAGCATCGTCAAGTCGAGTATCTTGAAGAGACCTACTATCACTCATTGAGCAGTCTGTTCGAGGACCCGCGCAAGAAGGAATTTCGTGATCAGGTCAGTCTGCATCGTGACAAAATGCGCAGGTTGTTCGGTATCTTTCCGACATCGTTTCGGAATACAGAACTCATGTTCAACAATCAAATCGCCGAGGTGGTGGCGGATATGGGCTATATGGCCATGCTCTGCGAAAAAAGAAACGATATGTACACCCTGGGAAACCACCCCATTTCTCCCAATGCGGTTTTCCGGGCGAAAGGCACGGACATCCTGGTGCTCCCCCGAAATCGTGATTTGAGCGACGATATCGCTTTCCGTTTTCCCCAGATGCCGATCAGTCCGGATCAGTATGCGGAATACATCGCCCAGGTTGACGGCGAGGCGGTCATCCTCGGTTACGATTTTGAACACATCGGCGAACATATCTGGAAGGAGCGGGGAATATTTGAATTCTGGCGCAACCTGCCAGAGGCGCTGATGAGAAAGCCAAGCATTGTTTTACAAAACCCGTCGGAAATCGCCGAGTCCTTTCAAAACAACGTCGACTGTCCGGTTATCGACATTCACGCCCTTTCGACATCATCATGGGCGGACGCGGGAAGGGATACCTTCGGCTGGCTCGGCAACCCGACGCAGTACAGCTTGTTCCGGGACATCGAAATAATGGAAAGGGATGTCAAAAAAGCGGGCGGCGATCATTTGGAAAAATGGCGCTACCTGACCACATCCGATCATGTCTATTTCCTGCATGAACATATAGGTGAGGATCACGCCGTTCACTCCTATTTCAATCCATACGGCGGTTCCATCGCTCAGCCCACACATGTCCTGACCCGTAAAATTGATGACCTCGAAAATTCAATACGGCGTTATGAAATACTCAAAAGGGCGGAAAGAACGGCGGTCCTTTTGATTACTCCGGAGACGGGAAAGCTTCCGGAAGATATGGGCGAACTGGCCCGGTATATTTCCGGAAAAAGCGGCGGGCAGGGAGAAGTGGTGTCGGCCTTGTGTGAAGGTTTGACGGATAGAGGCATCGACGTACATATCGCCACGCTCAATTTAAAGAAAAGATTTCAGAAAGAGTCGCAGGTTGATGAAAAAGAATGGAGGGAGATCCGCTACAAGATGGATTCGAAAAACATTCATCTTGTCAGTTCTTCCACCTTCGCGGACCATTTGAGCGCCTATTCCGGCGACCCGCTGTTGACGGCCGCTGAGTTTCAGGGGGCGGTCATTCAGCACGTTATCAAAAATGTTCGGGCACGCCACAAGGGAAACATGATCATGCACAGTCATGACTGGATGGCGGGGGGGATGATTTCCGCTTACGCCAAGGCCGCGGGTATTCCATTGCTTCATACTGTACACAATGATTTCACCGCTCTTATCCCCCTTGACACCTACACGGGGATCGCTGTGGAGGAATTGTCCGAAAATCTATATTTCGGCTTCATGGACGGGAGGCGCTGTGTCGATTGCCAGGCTACGGCCATCAAAAATTCGACGTTGATCAATTTTGTTGGTGAGCGGTTTCTTCGCGAGGTCGTGGAAGGCTATTTCATGGACCGCAACATCATTCCATGGAGCGTTCGCAACGAGGTCAAGGCCAAATATTACAGTGATTCAGCCAGGTACATTATCAATGCACCGGCCTCCGCTATGTATCCGGAGAATTGCGAATACCTCATTCAAAAATACGATCCGGACAATTTTTATGAAGCCAAGCAAGCCAATCTCGTGGAATTTCAACGAAGAACGGGCCTGAGCGTGGATCCAAACGCGATTCTCTTTTTTTGGCCTTCACGGCTTGATCCGACGCAAAAGGGCGTCCAGCTTCTCGAAGAGATAGCCGGACCCTTTGTTGACACATTTCCTGATACGCAGATTGCCGTTGTCGCGGACGGTGTCGGAAGTGATCGGACTCATGTGGATATCATGGGACGAATCGCCTATTCCTCGAAAGGGCGAATCGCCTACCATCCTTTCAGCGACAGTCTTTCCATGTTGGGGTTTGCCGCGGCAAGTGATGTGTTCGGCGCATCGTTGTATGAGCCCTGCGGCCAGATCGATCAGGTTGGCAACCTCTTCGGCGCCACGGCCACGAACAGGGACACGGGCGGGTATCATGACAAGATAAGGGAATTGCTCCTGAAAATCGACGGGGCCCCCGTTGATGTGGGAAACGGTTTTTTGTTTCGGGATTATGATGCGGGCGGTCTTTGGTATGGTATGCAGAAAAGCGTTCATTTTCACCGAAAACCGCTTGCTGTTCGGAACGAGCAAATTGAAAGGATTATGCGGGAAGCCAGGGAGCGTTACGATCTGAATAACATGATCGCGGAATACCTGCGTCTTTATGAAAAGCTCAACGCCGGTCGTCCGTTGGCATGATCATAAACGGTGTACACGGTGATCTCGACGACCTCTTCAATTTCATGAAGTCGCTTTTCCCGGGCAACGCCTGGAAATTGCATTAACCGTTCTACAGTACAAGAAGAGCAGATTTTCCTTGAAAACGGATTACGAATCGATTAAACCATTTTTTGCTTTTGGTTGCCTGGGTGGCGGAACGGGTAGACGCAAGGGACTTAAAATCCCTCGGCTTTCGTAGTCGTGAGAGTTCGATTCTCTCCCTAGGCACCATTTTTCAATGAGATAATGTTTGCATATACAAAAACATGGTTTATAATACATCGTTAAATACATCTTACACGTTCGTTGTAAGTTATCCGTGACATTAAAATCTTTAGAAAGCAGGGTTCCTCATTGTCAGTTTTCATTGAGTTGCCGATTTTCAGAAGTGGGAGAGGATTGTAAATGTTTGATAACTCTGTTTTTCCACAGGTATTTTCTCAGCGAGAAAGGAGAATAAGGAAAATGAGATTATTTTTGAGGTACGCCATTTCCCTTGTTGTGTTATTTCTTTTTTCTGGATTTGAACCCGTCCAAGGGGAAACGATTCAGGACGCCGTTCAGGCCATACTGAAATCGAATCCGGATATTCGTGCCGCCGCCTATAACAGGCTGGCGAGAGAGCAGGAGGTTGTGCAGGCTAAATCCAGGTTCTTTCCAACCCTGGATGCCCTCGGTCGGGCAGGATATTACAGAAAGGAGCATCCCTTCAAGGATCACGATTGGCCGAGGGAAGCGATCCTGAGTCTCAGGCAGAATGTGTTTGAAGGTGGCGCCACCTTGTCCGAAGTCCAACGCCAGCAGGCGCGGGTCAAATCGCAGGCCTACTTGCTGCAGGCCCAGTCGGAGGTCATCGGTTTACAGGCCTGCAAAGTCTATCTGAGTGTTTTGCAGCAACAAGACCTGCTGGATCTGGCGAAAGAAAATCTCCTGATTCATGAACGAATTTACGATCAAATGAAAATGAGAAGTCAGGCCGGTATTGATCGGAGGGCCGATCTCGAACAGGTTATGGGCCGTCTGGCCCTGGCCCAATCGAATCTGGTCGTTGCCAAGGCGAATCTTGAGGATGGGAGGACGGATTATCAGGCCGTCATCGGCCATCTTCCGGAAGAACTGGAAAGGCCGGAATCGGTTGAAGCGGTTATTCCTCCCACCAAGGAAGAAGCGGAACAGACTGCCATCAAAAATTATCCTCTCCTGAAATCGGCACAGGCAGACCTGGAGGCGCGTCAAAAGCAGCACGAGACGGCAAAACGAGTCAATTATCCAAGCCTTGATCTCACCGTGGATTATCGATGGGCGGATGATGTTGATTCCATTCCCTACGAGGAAGATCTGACGGCCATGGCGAATGTGCGTTTCAACATTTTTAATGGCTTCAAGGACAAAGGGCGGATTGACGAAACCCGATACCTGATCAATGAAGCCGAAGAGATAAGGAACAGCACACAACGCCAACTGGTTCATTCCATTCGCCTCTCTTATGAGGCCTATCTGGCGGCCCAGGACCGTGTCAAGAATCTCGAGGAATACGCGAAAGCCGCCGGCTTGACAGCGGAAGCATTTACGGCACAGTGGACAATCGGGCGCCGGACGATGTTTGATGTTTTGGATACGCAGGCGGAATATATCAATGCAAAATCGGATCTCGTGACGGCAAAATACCAGAAGAGGTATGCTGAATACCGTGTTCTGAGCGGAATGGGGCTTTTGACAAAAACGATGGAGCTTGAATGGCCGGAAGAGAGCGTCGTCGAAAGAGATCAGGTCGCGGTGGTGAAGAAATCGGCTTCCGAAGAGGGGGCGGCACCGGATGAAGCATCGGCAGCAGAGGCGGAGATGGATCAGGAAGATTAACAACGGATCCGAAAATGAATCCACCAGACGGCAATACTCCCCGGTAAACACCGGGGAGTATTTTTTTTATGCTATCCGGATCACTTTCTTTATCTTCTGTCAATTATAACCCTTTAGGCACTTTCCCCATATTTACCAATTCTTCTAAAGTTTTAACAACATTTGACCGATTTGATGAATACGGAAAATTCATTATGATGACTTTCACGAGAAACTGCGACTGAAGGAAATTGACTGGGAACAACAACATACTTAGATGGATAATACTTTTCCAGATATGCCTGTTCTTTTTCGCTATTTTGTGTTCCGCATTCACCAAAGAAAATTTTCGTTTGAATCAGGAGCTCTTGGTCAAAGTGGAACAAAAATACGGTAAAGCGGCGGTGGACAGGCTTATGCAATGGGAGGAACTGATTCGTATCGGTAAGAGGTTGACCGATCTTCAAAAATTGGAAAAAACCAACCGTTTCTTTAACAGAATGGCGTTTGCGAATGACGTGGACCTCTGGGGGGTGAGGGATTACTGGGCCACTCCGGTTCAGTTCATCTGTAAAAACGCCGGAGATTGTGAGGATTTTGCCATCGCAAAATATTTTACCTTGAAAGCCATGGGGGTTTCCGAGAGCAAACTGAACATCACCTATGTAAAAGCTGTTCGCTATAACATGCCCCACATGGTAGTGACATACTATGGTAAACCCGGATCTGAACCGATGATTCTTGACAATTTGATCGATACGGTTGAGTTGGCTTCGAAGAGAACAGATCTGGTGCCCGTTTTTACATTCAACGGCACGGGGCTTTGGCTGGCTCACTAACGAGGACAGGGAAAACTCGCCGGCTCCAGCAGCAGAATCACGCCCTGGAATGACCTGCTGAAAAGAATATCGGAAAACGATCCTTAAACGGGGGGAAGTGCATGACCCTATACCGACAATTATTTATTTTTACACTTTGTCTTTTCTTTCTCCTTTTTATGGGAAGCTGGCTGGCCAAATTCGAGAGTACCCGGACGTTTCTGATGAACCAGCTCGAATCTCATGCCCAGGATACGGCGACTTCCCTCGGTCTTTCCATTACCACATCAGTGGTCAACAAAGACATGCCCACCGTGGAAAGCATGATCAATGCCGTTTTTGATCGGGGATTCTATGAATCGATTCGTCTGGCTGACAATGAAAATGAGACGACGCTCGAAAGGAATCTGAAGATAACCGTGGAAACGGTTCCTCAATGGTTTATTGCCCTCGTCCGCCTGCAAACACCGGAGGCATCGGCAAAGCTCATGTCGGGCTGGCGTCAGGTCGGTACCGTCCACGTGAAGAGTCATCCGGGCTACGCCTACAATACCCTCTGGAACGATGTCGGGCACATGACACTGTGGTTCACGGCTTGCGGTGTTCTCGTGTTGGTCGGCGGCGCTCTTGGCCTCCGGGTTCTTTTGAAGCCCCTGATCCGTGTGGAAAAACAGGCCAACGCCCTTTGCCGGAAGGAATACGAGGTTCAAGAGGATCTGCCCTGGACGAAGGAGTTGAGGTCGGTCGTTCAGGCCATGAACCGGATGACCCTGAAAGTCCGGGAAATGTTCGAGGAACAGGTGGCCAACGCCGAGAGTTTGCGAAAACGCGCTTACACGGATCCCCTCACAGGTCTGGGTAACCGGCGTTATTTTGACAGTCAGACAACCGCCTATCTGGAAAAACGGGAAATCGAGAAAAAAGGCATGCTTTTCCTCGTTCAGCTCCACGATCTGTCCGGCCTGAATCGGAGCCAAGGATTTCAGGCCGGTGATGAACTGCTCAGAAGGGTGGGGACTCTGCTGAGAGATTGCTTCATCTCTTACGAAAACAGCGTGCTTTCACGGCTTACGGGGGGTGATTTCGCCGTTTTTCTTCCAGATGCGTTTCAATTTGAGGCGGAATCGCTCTCAAGAAGAATTACGGACCACCTGAAGCAGATAGCGACGGAAAAGATTTCCCTATCGGAAAACGTGGGGCACGTCGGGGTTGTTTATTTTGACGGGTTCGAAAGTCTTTCCCGCCTTCTTTCGGAGGCCGATGCGGCCCTGGCCTCGGCGGTTCAAAGCGGTCCGAACACCTGGCGCAGCAGGGCAATCGGAATTGAAAGCGCCGAAACACCTTTGGGACGGCAGCAGTGGAAAGAATTTCTGGAAAAGTCGTTCAGGGAAGAGAAAATCACTCTGGATGCGCAGCCCGTCGTCAGGGCACAGGAAAAGGATCAGCTTTTGCATCTCGAGGTTTTTGCCCGGATCATTCAGGAGAACGGTGAATTGCTGAACGCGGCGTCCTTCATGCCCTTTGCCGAACGCCTGGAGATGGTATCGGCATTGGACCGTCTCGTCATTAAAAAAATCGCCTCCATCGACCGCCGAAGGCTTCCCGTCGATACAGTCGCCCTCAATATCTCTGCGGCATCGCTCCGGGATTCCTCCTTCTTTCAATGGATAGAAACGATTTTGGATGAATTGACGCCTTCCGCCCCGCGCCTGGTTTTCGAATTTACCGAATTCGGCGTGATGCAGAATATGGATCTGTTGCGACAATTCAAAACGTTGGCGGGAAAACACGGCCATGCGGTGGGCCTTGACCATTTCGGACAAAGCTTCAGCCATCTGGCCTATTTACAATCGTTACAACCCGAATATGTGAAGATTGACAGCGCCTATACGAGCGAGATTAAGGAAGAGGAAAATGACAGCCGCTTTTATATTCGCGCTCTTTGCAGTGTGGCCCACAGTATCGATATTTCCGTCATAGCGGAGGGTGTCGAAACGGAGGAACAGTACAGACTTCTTAAAGACTTGAATCTGGATGGTGTCAAAGGCTATATGATTGAAAAACCAAGATCTCTTGAATCGTTTTTGGTGTAGCCTGTTTTGAGGAGTGGTATCGCATCGGGATGACACGCGGGTAAGCATGCTTGTTCCCGTATCCGATGCGCATGGGAGGGTTTCCTGAGTCAGGGGCACCCCGGTGCCGTCATATAATATCGTCAACGGTGAGGATGCTGTGGGAAGCGTGTTTTTCGCGGATTTTTTTCCGTTCCATGATTTTTTCCTGTGCTTTTTCAGGAAGTTCGGTAAAGATGATGACGTTTTTGCGGATCAGAAGATCGACCATGTCTTCCAGAAGACGGATGAAGCCCATATCAGATATGGCAAGCAGGGTTTGCCAGGATTCATTTGTGGCATTTTGTTCCAGGAAATCCAGGATATCCTGGTCAATCGATTTTTTCTGTTCCGTGGCATTGTGTTTCGGCTTGTTGTGTAAAGCGATGATTTTTCCTTCCTTATCCCGTTCAACATACAACATGGCATTTACTCCGGTGTTTTATTGATTCGATTTTTCAGGATATTTGTATATATACAATTACTACGATTCGTGCCAGTTCAAAATAAGGGCTAACCCGGACACCGATGCCAAAGAGATCACAGGGTCCGGTGACTTTCAGTTGTGAAAATACATGTACCGGCAAAAGGAAAAAGGAAAGTAGAAATCTATGTCCGAAGATAAAATGATTGAATCCGTCGTGGAAGAATGGGGCATTGGCAAAGAAACGGATGGTCATGCCGATCCATTACTCGACTGCCTTGTGCAGATCAGTAAAATTCATGCCCGGCCATCCACCAGAACGGGCCTCAGTTCAGGCTTGCCCCTGGTCAACAACAGGCTGACCGTGGGATTGTTCGCCAGGGCGGCTGCACGGGCGGATTTATCAACACGCATTGTGGGCAAACCCCTTGCGGAAATTTTGTCCATCCAGTTGCCTGCGGTTTTGCTGCTCCATGAAAGGCAGGCCTGTGTCCTGATCGACGTCATCGATGGCGGCAACCGGTTTAAAGTCCTTTTGCCCGAAACGGGTATGGGCGAGAAGGTGGTCGCCAAGGAAGAACTGGAGAAAATCTATACGGGTTACGCCATCTTTGTCAACCCCAAGTACCGCGTGGGGAACAAATCTCTGGACGATGCCGGTGCAGGCAAGACGACCCACTGGTTCTGGGGGACAATCTGGGAATCCTGGCGGGTGTATCGGGATGTACTGTTGGCCGCCTTTCTCATCAATGTTCTTGGGCTTGTCGGGATCTTTTACGTGTTGAATGTGTATGATCGGGTGATTCCAAACAGCGCCTACGAAACACTTTGGGTGCTGTCAGTCGGTGTGACGATCGTGTACATCTTTTCCGTCGTCATGAGGGGGTTACGCAGTCATTTTATTGATGAAGCCGGTAAAAAAACGAACCTGAAACTTTCCTCGATGCTTCTGCAAAAGGTGCTGGATCTGAAAATGGAGGCGCGACCCCAATCCATTGGTTCCTTTACCAACAATTTACAGGAATTCGAAAGCATCCGGGACTTCATTACGTCGTTCTCCATTACGGCCCTCATCGATATTCCTTTCATGCTTCTGGGTCTTCTGGTGGTCTGGTACATCGGAAGTATCCTGGTGCTTCCGTTTTCTGTTGCCATTGTCTGTCTCCTCGCTTATGCTTATTTTGTTCAGAAACCTCTGCAGGATGCAGTGGAAAGGTCCGTCAAAGCCTCGGCGCAGAAGAACGCTATTTTGGTGGAAGGAGTCGCCGGTCTTGAAACAATCAAGATGCTCGGGGCGGAAAGCCAGATTCAGCGTGCATGGGAAGAAGCGGTCAGTTTTATTGCAAAATGGAGCAGTCGTTCCCGCTTTCTTTCTTCATCCGTACAGGATGTGGCTTTCTTTATTCAGAGCACGGTGGTCGTTGTCGTCGTTATCGGTGGCGTCTACATGATAAGCGACGCAAGGCTGACCCAGGGCGGTTTGATTGCTCTGGTCATCCTCTCCCGGCAGGTCTTGGCGCCCATGGCTCAGGTGGTCAATCTCGCCACCCGCTATCACCGCTGCAAGGAAGCCCTCAGAACGCTGGATGACATCATGAAGTTGCCCGTTGAACGTCCCGACGGCAAGAATTTTGTTTTAAGATCCCATTTTGACGGAGCCATCGGCGTTAAAAGCCTTTCTTTTGCCTATCCCAACCAGCTCAACAAGGTTTTGAATAATATCAGCCTCCAGATCAACGCCGGAGAAAAAGTGGGGATCATCGGCCCGGTGGGTTCGGGAAAAACGACACTGGGAAAATTGCTCTTAGGTCTTTTCGAGCCGACGAACGGCATGGTCACGATGGACGGAACGGATATCCGCCAGATCGACCCGGCTGAATTGCGCCACTTCATCGGTTACGTTCCCCAGGATATTGTTTTGTTCAAGGGAACGGTGCGAGATAATGTCACCATGGGAACCCACGACATCGATGATCAGACTGTGCTCCGGGCCGCCGAATTGACGGGTGTTTATAATTTTGTTAAGAATCATCCTCTGGGTTTCGATATGGAGGTACAGGAGTTTGGAAGGGGGCTTTCCGGCGGCCAAAGGCAATGCGTGGTCCTGGCAAGGGCACTCCTGATGGATCCCCCGATTCTTGTTTTGGACGAACCGACCAGCAATATGGACAACCGAAGCGAGATTCGGTTAAAGAACAATTTGTCGAAGATCATTAAAAATAAAACCCTGATCCTGATTACCCATCGGGCATCGCTTCTCGAAATGGTGGATCGCTTGATCGTCATCGACAACGGCACGATTGTGGCTGATGGACCGAAATCATTTGTCATTGAGGCCATGAAGAAAGGCCAACTAAATATTTAGCGGGAGAAAAAAATTGGCCGAAACCGAAAAGAAACGAAAAATCAATGAACTGTTCCGCCGGATGCCTGAGGATGTGCCCGATTACATCACCGACATCCGGCATGCAATCATGGCTCAGTCACCACGCGGAGGCCGTTTGATTCTATACGCCACCACGCTTCTGTTTGTGATTTTTTTGATCTGGGCGGGATTGTCCGAAGTGGAGGAATCAACGCGCGGGGAAGGGAAGGTGATTCCTTCCGGCCATATCCAGGTCGTACAGAATCTCGAAGGTGGAATCATCGCGGAAATTCTGGTCAACGTGGGGGAGCTGGTCGAAAAGGACCAGCTTCTCCTGAGAATCGATGAAACCCGTTTCGCCTCGTCCTTTCAGGAAAACCGTGCCAAATATCTGGCCGATAAAGCGAAAGCGGCGCGTTTGGAGGCGGAGGCTTCGGGAACGCCGTTTCGTGTGCCGGAAGAGGTTCTGAAGGAAAAACCTGAAATAGCGGCTTTGGAACAGGAACTTTATCAATCCAGAATGTTCGAGCTTCAGTCCAGTTTGAGCATCAAGAAACAGCAGGCCCACCAGCGAAAGATCGAGTTACAGGAACTGAGAAGCAAACAGGAGGAACTGATACGTACAAACGCCCTGCTGCAACAGGAGTTGAGGATGACCAAACCGTTGGTTGCGAAAGGCGCCGTGTCAGATGTGGAAATCCTGCGGCTCGAACGGGAGGTCAGCCAGAAGGAAGGAGAAATTGTCTCTATTCGCCATGAAATCCCAAGGGCCCAATCGAAATACCAGGAGGCCATGATGGCCATCCAGGAATTGAATCTGAACTATTCGAACAAATCCAAGGCTGAACTAAACGAAGTGCTGGCGCAGGTCGATGAATCCTCCAGCACCTCCCTGGCCCTGAAGGATCGCCTGGAACGCACGGCGGTGCGCTCTCCCGTGAACGGTACCGTGAATCGTCTTTTGGTCACTACAATCGGGGGGGTCGTGCAGCCGGGCATGGACCTTGTCGAAATTGTACCTCGGGAAGGCAGCCTTCTGATCGAAGCCCAGATCAAACCTTCAGATATCGCTTTCCTCCGGCCCGGCCAAGATGCTAATATCAAATTCACGGCGTACGATTATACGATTTACGGCAGTCTGCCGGCCAAACTGGAACATATCAGCGCAGACAGCATTACCGACGAGAGGGGAAACAGCTTTTATCTGGTCAGGCTTCGGACAAAAAAGAACTTCCTCGGCACCACCCAGCATCAATTGCCGATCATTCCCGGCATGGTTTCAACCGTGGATATTTTGACCGGCAAGAAGACCATCCTTTCCTATATTCTAAAACCGGTTTTAAGAGCAAAGTCCTCGGCATTAAGGGAGAGATAAATATGGCGAACATTCTGCTCGGAGCTTCAAACAGGGCTCTTATCAAGCGCTGGCTCGGATTATTACCGAAAAATACAAAAACCGACACGGCCATGACCCTGTCGGAGTTCCTGCAAAAATGTGTTTCGAAAAACCACGATCTGGTCATCGTCCATCGTTCGTTCATCGATGTGAAGGCATTCATGGAACTCAAAAAACTCACCCCCATGCTCAAATATTTTCTTCTTTCGGATGAACCCAACGAAGAGGAAGGGCTTGCCTTTCTGAAACTGGGCATCGTCGGATACGGCAATACATATATTTCTCCGAACCGCATGGCGGATGCCATCCGCGTTGTGTCCGGCGGCGGTGTCTGGCTGGGGCAGAAAGTCATTCAGTTTCTGATCCAGGAGACCTATAACCGGACAAAGAGAGGATCCTCCGAAAAAAAAGAAAGGACCTCTCTGGATGGCTTGACCAGAGCGGAGTGGCGCATCGCCGAAATGGTTGCCATGGGACGCTCCAACCTGGAAATTGCAGCGGATCTCGGGATCACCGAACGGACGGTCAAGGCCCACCTGACCTCAATCTACGAGAAAACAAAAACAGGGAGCCGCCTGAATCTGGCCCTGTTGATCAATAAGCTGGAATAAGCCTTTCTTTCCATCGTTCTTCAGAAAATCGGTTCATGCACCGCTGCATACCTGTCGGACCGGTTCTGTCTGGTGAAGAAGAATGGTTTTTCATTTTGGTCGTTGACCATCAGAAATTTACCGGGGTGTGGATATGGCGTCAACGCATGTAAATGGCCGTTGGAACTTTGCAGGTATTCATGTCGTTCCCGCGATCCAAAAGGCCTCAAGGACATTTTTTACAGCCCCTATTTTTCCAGGCTTATTGAAAAACAGGGGGTTAAACATCACGGTTGGAATAGACCAAGACTTCGAATCAAAATGCAACGGGAAGGAATGATCATGGAACCGATAAAACTGATGCCCTGTCTGGATATCAAAAACGGTCGTGTCGTCAAAGGCGTTCATTTCGCCGATATCAAAGACGCGGGAGATCCTGTAGGGAACGCCGCGTTTTACCAGGAAGAAGGGGCTGATGAGCTGGCCATGCTCGACATCGCCGCTGCGACGGAGAACCGTAAAACGCATCTCGAATGGGTCAAGCAGGTGTCCTTCGTCTTGAGGATCCCCCTGACCGTGGGCGGAGGCATCAACGAATTGAACGACATCGAACAGGTGCTGAGTGCGGGAGCCGCCAGAGTTTCGATGAACACGGCGGCGGTCATCAACCCGGAGTTGGTTTTGGAGGGGGCGAAACGATTCGGGGCGGAAAAAATCACCGTAGCCATTGATGCCAGGAGGAATGCGGGGATGCCGTCAGGTTTCGAACTGGTCATTTCCGGTGGAACGAAACCCGTCGGGGAGGACGCCGTCGAATGGGCAAAGCGCTGTCAGGAACTTGGGGCGGGGTTGATACTTCCGACGAGCATGGACGGCGACGGGACCCTGGGCGGTTATGACATCCGTTTCATCAAAGCCGTTTCGGAAGCCGTGTCTGTACCGGTTGTGGCGTCCGGTGGCGCAGGGAAACTGGAACATTTTTATGACGCCGTTGTCAAAGGGGGTGCCCGAATACTTCTGGCCGCATCGGTTTTTCACTACAGAACGTTTCGTATTCGTGAGGTCAAGGAATACCTGAGTGAAAGAGGGGTTCCCGTACACTTATAAACTCGGTGATTTAACCTCCCCGCCTTTCCCCATCCAATATCCGTCAGGATCTGTACGGGTTGAATTCGATCGGCCGGTAAGCCCCTCCCTCAAACCGTCGGACCCGCAGCGAGAATTCCCGGGGGAACCGCATCCGCATATTTTCTGAAGTTTTCTTTGAACAGCCAGGCCAATTTGCTCGCCTGGGCATCATAGGCTTCCGGATTTGCCCAATTCGCCCGCGGATCGAGTACGTCGTCCGCCACACCGGGGCAGGTTGTCGGTACAGCGATGCCAAAAAACGGGTCATTTCGGAAAGGGACGTCATCCAGCAAACCGTTGAGGGCGGCGTGAACCATGGTTCGCGTATCCTGGATCCGGAACCTGCTCCCTATGCCGTAGGGCCCGCCGGTCCATCCCGTGTTGATCAGCCAAAGGCGAACATTGTGCCGGTTGATCTTTTCCCGAAAGAGTTGGGCATAGACGAGTGGCGAAAGAGCCAGGAAAGGCGCGCCGAAACAGGAACTGAAAGTTGCTTCGGGTTCGGTCACTCCCTTCTCCGTTCCCGCCACCCTGGCGGTATAGCCTGAAAGGAAATGATACTCTGCCTGCTCCGGAGTAAGCTTTGAAATCGGAGGAAGGACCCCGAAAGCATCCGCCGTCAGCATGATGATGTCTTTCGGATGCCCCCCTATACCCTTCCGTGTTGCTGTGGGAATATGGCTGATGGGATAGGCGGCCCGGGTGTTTTCCGTCAGGGTGTCATCGTCGAGATCGATACGACATGTCGTGCTGTCGAATCCCACATTTTCCAGAATTGTGGCGAATTTCCTTGTCGTCTCATAAATTTCCGGCTCCGCTTCGGCGGAAATACGGATAATTTTCGCATAACATCCTCCTTCCAGGTTGAAGATTCCCTCTTCACTCCAGCCGTGCTCATCGTCTCCGATGAGAACACGGGTGGCGTCCGTGGACAGGGTTGTCTTGCCCGTTCCTGAAAGCCCGAAAAAGACGGCCACATCCCCTGTCCTGGTCATACTGGCGGAGCAATGCATGGAGAGAATGTTCTTTTGAGGCAGAATATAGTTGAGGACCGAAAAAATGGATTTCTTCATTTCACCGGCGTAATGGGTACCCCCGATGAGGACCAGGCGCTCGGCAAAGTTGATGACGATAAAAACTTCGGAACGGGTGCCGTCTATTTGAGGAATGGCGTGGAAATTCGGCGCATGGAGCAGGGTAAAATCAGGGACATGGTTCGTGAGTTCCTCCCTCTGGGCCTGAATAAAAAGATTCCGTGCGAACAGATTATGCCAGGCCGTTTCCGTAATGACCCGGATGGGGATGCGATGCTCCATTGCCGCACCGGCGAAACAATCCTGAACATAGACGTCTTTACCCTGAAGATAGGCCAGCATGCGCAGGCGCAGGGTCTCGAAGTGCTGGGGAGACATGGGGCGGTTTGCTTCCCCCCACCAGATTTTTCCTTCGTTCGTCGGTTCGCGGACGATGAATTTATCCTGGGGAGAGCGTCCGGTGTGGTGTCCCGTACGAATGACCAGGGGACCGATATGGGCAACCCTCCCTTCCCGACGGTGGATTACCTCTTCATAAAGTCGGGGGGTGGGCAAATTCCAGTAGATGGTGTTCAGGTTATGAATACCGTGCATGTCAAGACCGTAATGACTTTCGATCATACTCTGGTTGCTCATGATTTCTCCTTTTTCTGTGACGGCCGGCCATGTTCGGCCTCTGAATGTTTCAAGTATCCGTATCTATGAATCATTGCACTGTATCAGTATATCTGAAAAAAAGAAACATCATCCCGCACTGGTTTCCAATTCGAAATGGGCGGTTCAAAAAACGATCTCATCTCGTCATTTTGTCGTCCGAAAAGATGGACGGATTAAATTTGCATGACAAGGTGTAACAGAGATGACAAAGAGGGCCCCTTCAGGAATTGGTCTGATCAGTCGGTTCGGTTTAAGTTTACCGGCATTCAGTCCTTGAACTGGGAACAGATTTCCGAAGATCCCGGCTCATAATTCCGGCACACATCGGGCCTGGTTTCATGAATCGCACAGGAATGAACCGTGCCTTCCCAGGTAAGGAACGGGCATCGGTTCAGGTAACGCCCGTCCACATCGGAAATCAGGTGGTCTCCAGCCCAGAATGCCTTTTCATGATCGATAATGTCCAGGATGTCCTTTCGTCCTTCCCGCCGCCAGCGTGCCATATCTTTCTCCGTCACGTAGGCGATAAAATCGACCATGCAGCACACACCACAACGTTTGCAAATCAACGAAATCAACCTTTCTTCAGATAGTTGCTTGCCATTTCAAAGAACGTCAAAGACACAGAGGGTGTCAGCACGTTTTCGGACCATCACGCGAAAGACATTTCCTTGGGGCGTCTCGCCCCTGCGGTTGTGGGATATGGCGAAGCGTGATGTAAGAGGATTTCAATCAGAGGGAACGGGTTCAGCACAACGCCGGGATCGGCGTTGTGCCAGAACTTTTTTCCTGTTAGATCTTTCCGGCCTCAGAATTCTTTAAAAACGTTCGGTTTCATTCCTTTGCATGATTTTCGTTCTTTCCGTCAACCCACCTGCCTCGTCAGGAGGAGGTATTCGTATTGGAAGAGATCCGCGACGAAATGTCGAAGAACCTCGTGCTCGTGCCTGGTGGAATGGCGACGCTTAAGCAGCCACAGAAGGGAATCGCTGAAATCGGCCCTCACGAAATCCGCCAGGGGGCCCCTGCGGACGTGATAGCCGTGATGGGCGGCCACGATTTCCAGGAGGGAGAACTTGATCGTGTATTCATCATGCCCTTTGAGAACAATCCGCTCCGGATTCCCGGGGGCCGAAACGGGTATAATGTCCCGGTATTCGTCCGGAACCGTTGCCTCGCAACTGTGTTCGCTCATGAAAATATAAGGAATGCCTTCCTTGCAGAGCTTCTCCGTTACTTCCACAGCTCCGAGATTGAAGTTGAATGTATCCCGCTCTGGAAGGGGAAACGCGTAATACCTGAAAAGAGAACGCATTCTTTGAAGATCGGTGTCGCCTCCAGTCCGTTCCATGAGGGAGGAAACGGCGATATTCACTCCTGTTGGAAAATCCCCGATATTTTCATTGAGAATCACCAGGTCGAATTTCCGCAGGCTATCCCCGGGAATATCAAATATATCCGCGAGCTGGAACTGCACGGGGTAGCCGTGAAGAATTTTTTTCTGTTCTTCCAGTAAAAACGGGGAGATGTCAATCATGGTCGCCTGAAAATCCGGGTTCATTTTGAGCAGGTCATGCATGAGGTATCCATAGCCGCCCCCTATTTCCAGGACCGATGAAATATTCGCAATAGGCAGGGTGCTCCTCAAAAAATCGTATAGATGACACCCGTAAGAAACACGGTTGGCCAAAACGGTTCGGCAAGGACTCCGGTCCGGGTAAAGGCTGTTGCACACGGTCAACTCCCAGCCGAGAGAATTCATATCCCGGATGTGGTACATCCGTGTCGAGTTGATAAAATAGGCCATTGTCCCGGTCCCCGTAGGTAATGAAGACGATTTTGGCTTCTATACCACGAATATCGCCGGTATTGAACAAATATTTCTTGACAAACGCGATCAAAGGGCGTAGCTTCCTCACCTTTACCGCAGGCCGTCCGGATCACGGTCGCAGATACTGCAGACGGTGGTTGATTTCCAGACGGCTTCTTGAAGGGAATCCCACCCACGGAACATGCCGTGCAGCCGGACCCGAATCCAATTCATCAGACAACCATTCAAGTTGCAGTCTGCTTCCCAAGGGTCGGACATGCAGGCACCAGGGGGAGCCGTTTTTTGAGTAAAGAAGGAACAACTATGCCACAAACAACGAACAATATAAGGAATATCGGGATCAGCGCCCATATCGACTCGGGAAAAACGACCCTGACTGAACGCATTCTTTTCTATACGAAACGAATTCACGCGATCCATGACGTGAAGGGGAAGGATGGCGTCGGTGCGACCATGGATTCCATGGATCTTGAGAAGGAACGCGGCATCACCATTGCCTCGGCCGCGACCTATTGCAACTGGAACAGCCATGTCATCAACATCATCGATACCCCCGGCCATGTCGATTTTACGATTGAGGTGGAACGATCCCTTCGGGTCCTCGACGGGGCCGTTCTCGTTCTCTGTTCCGTAGGGGGCGTTCAGTCCCAGTCGATCACGGTGGATCAGCAAATGAAACGTTACAAAATACCCTGCATCGCCTTTATCAACAAGTGTGACCGCAACGGTGCCAACCCCCTGCGTGTCATTTCCCAGTTGAGAACGAAGCTGGGGCACAACGCCGTGGCCATGCAGATCCCCATCGGTCTCGAGAGTGAATTCCAGGGTGTTGTCGATCTGGTTGCCATGGAGGCGATTTATTTTGACGGCGGAAGAGGAGAAGTTGTACGACGGAGCCCCATCCCCGACGCCCTTCTGCCCATGGCCCACGAAAAACGGGAGGCATTGATCGACGCCGCATCCATGTTCTCCGACGAATTGACAGACGCGGTCCTGGAAGGGAGCGATGTTTCCACGGAATTGATCATGGAAGCTGTGCGCAAAGGAACCCTCGAGCGCAAGCTGACCCCGGTGTTTCTCGGATCCGCCTATAAGAACAAGGGGATCCAGCCCCTGTTGGACGCCGTGAGTTCCTATCTGCCGAGCCCAAGGGAAGTGATCAACGAGGCGATCGATACGGAAGATGAGACCCGCACGGTCGTTCTGACCGGTGAGGCGGGCGATCAGCTCGTTTCGCTGGCTTTTAAGCTGGAAGACGGCCCTTACGGGCAGTTGACCTACATCCGGGTTTATCAGGGCACCGTCGCACGGGGCGATACGATTGTCAATACGCGGACACGGAAAAGAGTCAAGGTCGGTCGTCTGGTCCGCATGCACGCCGAACAGATGGAGGACATCGACTCTATTGGCGCCGGTTCCATCGGCGCCCTCTTCGGTATCGAATGCGCCTCGGGCGACACGTTCGTCATGCCGGGGGTGAACCTGACCATGCTTCCCATGTTCGTTCCGGACCCGGTTATCTCCCTGGCCCTCAAACCCAGCGACGAGAAGGCCCAAATCAGTATGTCCAAGGCACTGAACCGTTTCACGAAAGAAGATCCGACGTTTCGTACCCATGTCGATACGGAAACCAACGAGACGATTATCGAGGGAATGGGTGAGCTGCATCTGGAAATATATGTGGAGCGGATGCGTCGCGAATATGGCGCCGAGGTAACGACGGGCAGTCCAAGGGTGGCTTATCGGGAGACGATTACCCGCCATGCCGAGTTCAACTACACCCACCGGAAACAGACCGGCGGAGCCGGCCAGTTTGCCAGGGTTGCCGGTTTTCTGGAGCCCTATGGGGAGGGGGATTTTCTCTTCGAGAATAAAATCACGGGCGGCGCTGTTCCCTCCAACTATATTCCAGCTTGTGAAAAGGGTTTCCGGCAGTCCCTGGAAAAAGGACCGAAAATGGGCTTTCCTGTAACGGGGCTCAAGGTGTCTATAAACGATGGGGCTTTCCATGCCGTCGATTCCTCCGAAATTGCCTTCATCGCCGCGGCAAAGGGTGCTTTTCGGGAAGCCTACGCCAAGGCGGCCCCGGTCATCCATGAACCCATCATGAAGGTGGTCATCGAAACCCCAAGCGAATATCAGGGCGCGGTCATGGGACTTATCAATCAACGGCGGGGGATCATCGTCGGCGTTCAGGACGAAGGCGTCGTGAGCGAGGTCGAATCCCAGGTTCCTTTGGCGGAGATGGTCGGGTTTGCTACCATTTTGCGCTCCGCAACACAGGGTAAGGCCCAATTCACAATGGAATTTGCAGTCTACCGGCAGGTACCCCAATCCATTGCCGAAAAGATCCTTGAAGAGATTGCCTTGCGCAAGGAAAGTGCCGCATAATATAAAGGTTGGCGGATATCATTAAAAGAATATTCCATCGGGTACGCAGTACACTGCCCGGGACAAGTCATTCACCCGTCGGATAGGAGCGATGCCATGATGCTGAAAGAACTGGACGAAAGAAATCCTCTGGGACAACTGAAATTGGACCTGGAAGCACTCAGGAAGAACGGCACATTTGGTGCGGTGATGGCTCCGGCCGGAGTTGGGAAAACGGCCCTGCTGGTCCAGATCGCCCTCCAGGCCATGGTGAGGAAATCTTCGGTGTTTTATGTGAGTCTTCAGGATCCGATCCAGAAGGTTACTTTATGGTATGATGAGATCCTTCAGGATTTAGGAAAAAGTATGCCACCGGAAAGTGTAAGCGAACTGAGGGAAAAAATGCTTCTGCATCGCTTCATCATGACGTTCCGGGAGGACAACTTCACCGTGCCCAAACTCGCGGAGCGCCTGAATGATCTTATTGTACAGAATATATTTCAACCACACATTTTAATCATAGACGGCCTGTATTTTGATGAAAAATGCGAAGGTGTCTTGAAAGAAATGAAAACCCTGGCGTGCGAACGGGGTTTGTTCGTCTGGTTTTCCATTCACATCCATCGGAACGAACAAGCGAATTCATCGGGAATCCCTTTATCCGTCGAGGGGTTAGAGCAATATTTTCAAGTACTCCTTAAGATTGATGAAAAGAACGGTTCCTTTTTTCTGAAGACAATCAAGGGGGGGGATGCGAGCAGGGCCGTTGAGGCTGAGCCACGTCTCGATCCCACGACGATGTTGATCGCCACTTGAAAAACTCCTTGACAAAGCGCATCGGGATGGCATAAACAGTGGATTCACGCGGTCCATGCTGGACAAAGACTACATCGCGGGGTGGAGCAGTCCGGTAGCTCGTTGGGCTCATAACCCACAGGTCGATGGTTCAAATCCATCCCCCGCTACCAAATAAACAAGCACTTAGGGTGATCCCTTAAGTGCTTTTTTTTGCCCCGGACGGATCAGTTGAGCCGGTTCGGGTCTGGTCGAGGCATGTCCTAGTTCTTCCAGAACTGCCACCATGGCTTTCTGTGCATCTCGGGGATTTTCCTTTTTTTCCTTTCCTGCAACTTGAAGTAGGGGATGAAGATGTCCTCCATCCGATAGAACCCCCTGGGTTTATCCTTCAAATTTTCAATCGCAAACAGTATGCCGTTCCCGAAAGCTTCCGGAGCGATCGTTTCATGCCTCAGACGCACCGTTTGGTGAGGAAAACCGAAGAGGATCTCGTGAACACCCGTAATCCCTCCCGCCCGCACGGCCTTGATGTCTTCATCGGGTACATCCAGTTCCCGTGCGAGGATTTTGGCAGTACCTGAAATTTCGGTTTTGGCCTTGAAATGTTCCTCCGATATAATAATATCCGTGTGGGGGGCTATGTTCTTTAATATTTTGGCCGCTATCATGATGAAATTGATGCCCAGGGTGATGTTTGGCGAGTGCATGACCACGGTATGTTTTGCAAGCTCCTCAAGTTTTTTCAGTTTGATATTCTCGTAGTGAGAAATGGCGCTGACAATGGTGATCTTTCTCTTTGCCGCCTCATCTCCATAATAATCGAGGCCGATTTCGGAAGAAAAATCGATGATCGCATCAACAGGATGCCTGTTCAGGAGTTCCCCTGGGGGAAGATCATCTTTCCTGTAAATTAAGGCGGGATTATCCGAGTCGATTCCCAGAAACTCCGGTATCGACCGGTTTTCAAGTTGGGACGATTGCCGTATGACCCACTGCAAGTTCGTTTTATTTGACTCGAGCAGAATGGTTGCGACGGAACGTCCTGTTCTGCCAAAACCAATGAGACCAACCTTCAAATCTTCCTCCTCTAATACCCGATTCGTTTTTGTCGGTATTGGATACCCAATGGCGGAGCCCGGCTACGGCCCGAAGTCTGTCGGGACACACGGCGTTTCATGCTCCCCATGGATGGAGCCGCAGCGCCAACGGGTCGTGCAGCAGCTTCGTTTTATCGATTACCGGAAGTAATCCAATACTATTTTTCTCAAAATGTAAAGAAAATGCTGCATGGGGAATCAGGATGAATTGGACTTTCCCTGCCCGGCATTTCGTGATAACAAGGGGACCGTCAGCCCGGCCGGCCCTCATGAAGAATGTCTTCAATGTAAAAAAACCCCGTGTTTTTCCCCGCTTTCCGGTCTTTTCGGCAGGGGAAAAACGGGCGTCGGGGAAGAATATTTTCCATTATGCCTGGCGGTTCTGCAATTTTTGGGGACCTGCCGATTAAAACAGACGACATCCCAAAAATATCAGAAAAAACCCGTCAGGGATCATTTTTCTGAAATGCCTTGCCTGGGCCGAGAACAAGAATTCAATCAGGATTCGACGAAGTGAACCCGAGAGGTTCGAAGGGAGTGCGCTTATGAAAATCTTCATCACCGGGGGGGCCGGTTACATCGGCAGCCATACGGTCAAACTTCTGGGCGGTGATGGACACGATGTACTGATCCTAGACAACCTGTCCACCGGCCATCCCTGGGCGGTTACGCAGGGCCGGTTGGTTGAAGCGGAGTTGTCCGATAGAGACAGGCTGCATCAAACCTTGAAGGAATTCATGCCGGATGCGGTCATTCATTTCGCGGCGTCCATAGAAGTTGAGGAATCCGTCCGTGCCCCCCTGAAGTATTACAACAACAATGTGGTCAACACCCTGAATTTGCTCGACGTCATGACAGGCCTGGGTATCAGAAACTTCATTTATTCGTCGAGTGCCGCCGTTTACGGAAATCCTGAGGAAATCCCGGTGAAGGAAACGGCCCCCTTGGCACCGATCAACCCCTATGGAGCCACGAAAGCCATGATCGAACAGGTCCTTCAGGATCTCGCTGCGGCCGGGGATTTTCGATATGTGGCGTTGCGTTACTTCAATGTGGCCGGGGCGGACCCGGAGAGTCGTATCGGCCAGGATTACGGGAACCCCACGCACCTGATCACGCGGGCCCTGAAGACGGCCATCGGTAAATATGAGAAACTCGCCATATTCGGAACGGACTACGGAACCCCCGATGGGACATGTATCCGCGACTACATCCACGTCGATGATCTGGCGCGGGCCCATGGGCTGGTTCTGGATTATCTGATGGCCACGGGCCGCTCCGATGTGATGAATTGCGGTTACGGCCACGGATTTTCCGTGAAGGAAGTTGTCAACGCGGCCAAACGGGTAACGGGTGTCGATTTTCTCACGGTGGAGGCGGACCGCCGGGCGGGGGATCCGGCGACGTTGGTGGCTGACGGTGAGCGAATCAGGACGCTCACGTCCTGGGGGCCTCGCCATGACGATCTGGAATTCATCATCAAAACGGCCTGGGATTGGGAGCAAAAACTGGCCTCGAGACCGTAGGAAGTATCCTCAGTGGGGTTCAAGGATACATTCACAACGACAGGGAGAAAACAGTGAAAAACGTATTGGTAACCGGTGCCGCGGGGTTCATCGGTTTTCATCTTTCCCGAAGGCTCCTGGACGAGGGGCGCTGTGTGATCGGCCTGGACAATATGAACGATTATTATGATCCGTCCCTGAAAGAGGCGCGTCTGGCCATTCTTTCCAGGGAAAGTCGCTTCCGTTTTTACCGGGCCGATCTGGCCGACCCCCCGGCGGTTGAGGATGTCTTCGAACAGGAAAAACCGGAAATCGTCGTCAATCTGGCCGCTCAGGCCGGCGTCCGCTATTCGATTACAAATCCGCGGACTTACGTCGACAGCAACCTTGTCGGTTTCATCAATGTCCTGGAAGGATGCCGTCATCATCAAGTCGGACACCTGGTCTTCGCGTCCTCCAGCTCCGTCTATGGCGCCAACACGAAGATGCCTTTTTCACCGCATCAAAACGTGGACCATCCCGTCAGCCTCTACGCGGCGACAAAAAAGGCGAATGAGCTCATGGCCCACACCTATGCCGCCCTTTACGGCCTCCCCTGTACGGGTCTCCGGTTCTTCACCGTCTATGGACCCTGGGGACGTCCCGATATGGCCTTGTTCCTATTTACCAGGGCCATTCTGGCCGACCGGCCCATCGAGGTCTTTAACAACGGGAAGATGAAACGCGATTTTACCTACATCGACGACATAATCGAGGGTGTCGTGCGTGTCGCGGACAGGGTTCCCGTCCCAGATGCGGCCTGGAACGGCGAAGAGCCGGACCCGGCTTCCAGTTTCGCTCCCTACCGAATCTGGAACATCGGCGGCAACAACCCTGTTTTGCTCATGGAATTCATCGAACAGATAGAAAAGTATCTGGGTAAAACGGCAAAGAAGCACTTCCTGCCCCTGCAGGCGGGGGATGTTCCGGTGTCGTGGGCCGATGTGGACGACTTGGAGGCCTATGTGGGCTTCAAGCCCGCGACGCCGGTTTCGGTGGGGATCAGAAAATTTCTCGACTGGTACCGGGATTATTATGGTTGAGCAATGCCGGATATGGAAACCAACTTGAAAGGATTCTGAAAGGAGAGATGGGTGGACAGGAATGTCGCGGTGATCGGGCTGGGTTATGTGGGGCTCCCCCTCGTGCGTGCGTTTGTGGAAAAAGGATTCCGTGTGATCGGATTCGATATCGACCCCATCAAGGTCGATACGCTCAACAGCGGGAAAAGCTATATCCAGCATATTCCCGATAAATTGATCGACTCATGGGTGAAAGGCAAAAGCTTCTCGGCCACGACGGATTTTTCCAGGCTCCGGGAAAGCGACGCCATTCTCATATGTGTTCCCACCCCTTTGGACCGTCACGATCAGCCCGATTTATCCTTCATCGTCGGCACCTGCGAGAGCATTTCACGGAACTTGAGAAAAGGCCACTTGGTTGTGCTGGAAAGCACCACCTATCCGGGTACGACGGAGGAAGTCATGAAGCCGATTCTCGAAGAATCGGGTCTGAAAGCGGGCGTGGATTTCCATTTGGCCTTTTCCCCGGAGCGGGAGGACCCGGGGAACCCCTCCTTTTCCACGTCGAAGATTCCCAAGGTGGTGGGCGGTTGTACGCCCGGGTGCCTGCAGCGGGCCATCAAGCTTTACGGGGAGATCGTCGACATTGTGCCGGTTTCCTCCACCGCCGTCGCGGAAGCGTCAAAGATTCTCGAAAACACCTACCGGGCCGTGAACATCGCTCTTGTGAACGAACTTAAAATGCTGTTCGACCGGATGGGCATCGATATCTGGGAGGTCATTCAGGCGGCCGCGACGAAACCCTTCGGTTTCCAGACCTTCTATCCGGGTCCCGGTCTCGGCGGACACTGTATTCCAATCGACCCCTTCTATTTAACCTGGAAGGCGAAGGAGTACGATTTCAACACACGGTTCATTGAACTGGCCGGTGATATCAATGCCCAGCAGCCCTACTATGTCATCGAGCGCCTCATTCGGGCCGTGAACCACGAGGGTCTTTCTCTCGTCTGTGCGAAGATACTCGTTGTAGGCCTGTCCTACAAACCCGATGTCGCGGACATGCGCGAAAGCCCGGCCATCAAAATCATTGAACTCCTGCAGAAGGAGGGGGCGGAAGTCGATTATCACGATCCCTATTTCCCCTCCGTGCCGCCCACCCGTAAGGGTGAATTCAGCATGAAGTCGGTCGATCTCATGAAAATCGGAGACGACCATTACGCCGCCGCCGTGATCGTTACCGACCATAGCCGCGTCGATTACGCCCGGATCCTGAAAAAGGCGAAGATAATCGTGGATACACGTAATATCATCAAGCGGCGCGGTTTGCCGGTGGACAAGCTTTGGACGGCATGAGGTCCCGTTTTTATTCTGCCGTCCTGGCTGGCAGGGGGCTTTTGCCCAGGATCTCACCCGGGGCCATGAACTTTTCCGGGACCGACCGTGAAAGGGCGAAGCAGGCGGAAAGAGGTCCTGTTCCAACCCGGCTCCGACAGGTCGGTTGCCTCATAATACAATATAACGGGAGAGGACCTGTTTGAGGGACTTTCCATCTTGAAATGAATCGAAAATTACGCTACTTTTGCACCAATCAATTTTCAAAAGGAGATTACGATGAAAAAAGTTTTAGTCGCTTTCTTTTCCCAGACCGGAAATACCGAAAAGGTCGCCCGGGCAATTTGCGATGCTCTGGAATGTGAAAAGGAAATCAGACGGATCGACGAGACTCTGCCCGTCGAGGGGTATGAACTCATCTTCTGCGGATTTCCCGTTCAGGCGCACAGCGTACCCGCCCAGGTTGTCCTCTATCTGAAAAAACTCCCAAAGGATCAGAAAGTCGCCTTTTTCACGACCCACGGTTCCCTCAGAGGCGGCAGCCTTCCGAGACAGGCCCTGGAAGATGCCATGGGCCTGACGAAGCATGCCAAAATTGTGAGCACATTTACCTGCCGGGGCAGGGTCAAGGAAGAGGTTATTGCCGCTCTCGGGAAAAAGCCCCAGCATGAAGCATGGGTAGAGGAAGCCCACAGCGCCCATGAGCATCCGACCACCGCCGATCTGGAGGATGCGGCGGCCTTCGCCCTGGAAGCCTGCAGGAAAGCCCGGATTTGACGTTCATCGACCGCTGGCTGAAGGCGAGAACCCCTTCCGCTCATTTCGGAAGAAGGTATGCAGAGTCAGGGTATGTCCGGGAATGGGGGGAGGACAAAAAACCCGGGGACGGCCTTGCCGCCGTTCCCGGGTCGGTTGCCGGGCGTCGGGATCCGGCGTGTCTGACCTAGAATCCATTGTAATGAATGAATTCCTCCATATCCTTCCGAGGTGAATCTCTGACAGCCGCATCGGGAACCGGTATCCCGATCGGAACCAGGGCGACCAGTTCGTGCTTGGGCGGCAACGACAGGATTCTAGCCGCTTTTGCATGATCGAAAAGGCCGACGACGACGGTGCCCAGGCCGAGGTCATAAGCGGTCAGGCAGATATTTTGCGTGACAATGCCCAAATCGAACATGAACCAGTCTCCGAACTTGGTCGGTGTCACGCCCTGATAGTAACCGGAAACCTCGAGTCTGGCGCAGAGCGCCAGGACAACCGGCGCTTTTTCGATGGCATTGAAGGACGGGTTTCCCTGGGGCAGGGCGTCCTGAACGGCTTTTTTCACTACAGGGTCCGTGAGGACGATGATTTCCCAGCACTGGTTGTTGGCCCAGGACTGTGAGTGCTGCACGGCCTCAAGAATGGTCCGCAGGGATTCCGCGGGGATTTCATCGGACTTGAAATCACGGACGCTCCTTCTGTTTTTAATGTGATCGATCATGGTCATTACCGTCACCTCCGAATTTATTTCATCGTTCCGACCATAATTCTCATAAACCCCGATAAAAGGCAAAAAAATTTTGACGCCCATGGGCCATCTCCCTTTGACCGGCCGGGATTGACAAATCTGGCCCCCGGTGGCATAAAAAACCGAAAAGATAACGAGCGCAAAAACACCTCATGACCGAAATCATCCACCAGAAACTTGCCCATGCCCCGAGAGCACCGGGGGTTTACCTGATGAAGGACGATCAGGGAACGATCCTGTACGTGGGCAAATCAAAGGATCTGAAGAGCCGTATCCATGCCTATTTCAGCGGTACCGATTCCCGCTTCATGATTCCCTTCCTCGTTGCCCGAACGCGGGACATCGATTTCATCGTTACGGAAACGGAAAAGGCCGCCCTGATCCTCGAGAATCACCTGATTAAAAAACATCGTCCCAAGTACAATGTCAATTTCCGCGATGACAAGGCCTATTTCCATATCCGGATCGACTTAGGAACCCCCTTCCCGAGATTCCAGATGGTCAGAAAACCGCAAAAGGACGGTGCCCGCACGTTCGGCCCCTATCCGTCGAGTGCTGCGGCCAGGGAAACCCTGCGGTTTCTGCAGGCGATCTTTCCCCTTCGAACCTGCAGCGACAATGAATTGAAGAATCGGACTCGTCCGTGCGTGGAATACCAGATCAAGCGTTGCTGTGCTCCCTGTGTGGGACTCATCGAAAGGGGGGCTTACCGGAGCCTGGTCATGGAAGCCGTGAGTTTTCTTGAAGGAAAGGGGAAAACACTCCTGCGGCAACTGAACCGGGACATGGCCCGGGCCTCCGAAACATTGCGTTTCGAGGAGGCCGCCTCCCTGAGGGACAGGATTGCGGCGATACGCCAGACCATCGAAAAACAGGTTGTCGATTCCGGCGTCGCCAGGGATCAGGACGTCTGGGGTTTGCGGTATGATGCGGGACGCACGGAAGTCTGCATTCTTCATGTTCGCGGTGGCAAGCTTCTGGGGAAACGGGCCTTCGCCCTCGAAACGGTGCCCTTGGAGCCGGAGGAGAAAGTATCGTCACTCGTCACGCAATATTACGATGACAAAGCCGATGTACCCGCATGGATCCTTCTCCCGTTTTTGCCGGAGGATCGTGGCCTGATAGAAGAATGGCTTTCCGAAAAAAAAGGCGCAACGGTCCGGCTGTCTCTTCCCCGGCGGGGCAGGCTGTTTTCACTCCTGAAAATGGCCGAAAGGAATGCCGCCGAAAACCTCAAAAGCGGCCTCGCCGCAAGGGAAGGGGTCGCTGAAAATCTGGCGGTTCTCCGGGAGGCCTTCCAGTTGAGCAAAACCCCCTCCACCATGGCCTGTTTCGATATCTCCCACATGGGCGGGAGCAACCCCGTGGCGTCCATGGTGACATTTCGGGAGGGGAAACCCTGGAAGCAGGGATACCGGCGTTTCAAAATTCGGGCCGTGAAGGGCGTCGATGATTACGCCATGATGTTCGAAGCCCTGAAGCGCCGCTTCGCAAGAGACGGAGAACGGCCCGACCCCCTGCCCGACTTGCTGGTGGTGGACGGCGGCCGCGGTCAATTGGGGGTCGCCCTGTCCGTCATGAGGGATCTGGGCATCGCCGATCAGGATGTCGTTGCCATGGCCGAGGAACGGCATGAATATCCCCCCAGGGGTGTGCGCAAAAAAGAGGACCGATTCTATCTGCCTGGACGAAAAGATCCGGTTTACCTGACGAGATCCCCCCGGGCCCTCGCCATCATGCAGCATTTGAGGGACGAAGCCCACCGCTTTGCCGTTGCCTATTATCGCAAGGTCAAGAAAAAAAGCGATTTCCACTCGATCCTCGATGACATACCGGGAATCGGTGAGAAGAGGAAAAAGGCTTTGCTGGGAACCTTCGGTGATCTCGAGGCCGTCGAATCCGCGTGTGTCGAGGAGATCAGCGCGGTCAAGGGGATCGGACCGAAGCAGGGGCGGATTGTTTACAATTTCCTGCATTCAAGATAAGGGATATGCCCCCTTGCTTCCGGCAGGTTAACGATTGTTGCGGGGAGGGGAGAGGAAAAGCATGAATTTCCTCTCAGCTCCGCTGAGATGAGAGAATTATCATGAATGAAACGGGATCGTCATGGCTTTGATCGCCCTGAAAGATATGGTTTTCGGTTTCGGCGCCCCGCCCCTTTTGGACCGGATCAACCTGCAGATTGAACGGGCCGAACGTATCTGCCTCGTGGGCCGAAACGGGACGGGGAAATCCACCCTCCTGAAAATCTTAAACGGTGACCTGAACCCGGACAGTGGAACCCTGACCCGGGCCCAGGGCCTCAGGACCGCTTTTCTTCCCCAGGAGGTGCCCGCCGAACTGACGGGCAGCATCTACGATGTCGTCGCCGGCGCCGTGCCCCGGCACGCATCCTGCCTTTCGGACTACCGGCGTCAGGCCTCGTCCCCCGAAGCGTCTCGTAACGGGGCTTTGCTCGACGGGACCAATCACACCCAACACGACCTGGAGGCGTCGGGCGCCTGGGGATTCCATCAGGAGATCCGGATGGTCCTCTCCCGGATGGAGCTCGCCCCCGACGCGGACTGTGCCGCCCTGTCCGCGGGCATGCGGCGGCGCGTTCTGTTGGCCCGGGCCCTCGTGACGGACCCGGACATTCTGTTCCTTGACGAACCGACGAACCATCTCGACATCGACACCATCCTCTGGATGGAAGAGTTTCTTCTGCGCTCCGTCCAAACCATGGTCTTCGTCACCCACGACCGGGCCCTCCTGAGGAAGCTCGCCACCCGGATCGTGGAAATAGACCGGGGGGTTCTGACCTCTTTTCCCGGCGACTATGACCGCTACCTCAGCCGGAAAGAGGAACTCCTGAAAATCGAGGAGAAGCGGAACGGCGAATTCGGCAAGGTCCTTAAGCGGGAGGAGGCCTGGCTGCGCCGGGGTATCAAGGCGCGCCGCACCCGTAACGAGGGTCGAGTCCGGGCGCTTCTGGCCATGCGGGCCGAAGTCGCCGGACGCCGGGCCCGGGCCGGAAACATACGCCTGTCGCAGCAGGAGGCGGAAAAATCCGGCCGCCTCGTCATGGAAGTCAAAAACGTGCATTTTGCCTACACGGACCTGCCCGTGATCCGGGACTTCACCCTGACCGTCATGCGGGGGGAGAAGATCGGCGTCAGCGGTCCGAACGGGTGCGGCAAGACAACCCTTCTGCGTCTTCTGCTGAAAGAACTCGAACCGCGGGACGGATCGGTCCGCCACGGTCTCCACCTGGAGGTGGCCTATTTCGATCAACTGCGGATGCAGCTCGATGAAACGAAGACCCTCCAGGAAAATGTCGTCGAAGGGGGGGATATGGTGATGGTCAACGGCAAGGCCCGGCACATCATCGCCTATCTTCAGGACTTTCTTTTCACCCCGATCCAGGCGCGGGCGCCCATTACGGCCCTGTCCGGCGGGGAACGGAACCGGCTCCTCCTGGCCAAACTCTTCACCCGCCCCGCCAACGTGCTGGTCCTCGACGAGCCGACCAACGATCTGGATGTGGAAACCCTGGAACTTCTGGAAGCGATGCTGGTCGAATACGAGGGCACGATCCTGCTGGTCAGCCATGACCGCACCTTCCTGGACAATGTGGCGACGTCCACCCTGGTTTTCGAGGGGGAGGGGAGGGTGCAGGAATACGTCGGTGGCTATGAGGACTGGATGAAAGGGCGGATGCCGGAAAAAAAGGCGACGCCGGAAAAGCCGAAGAAGGAGAAACCCAAAAGTGCCCCGACCGGCCCCCGGAAACTGACCTACAAGGAGGAGCGGGAATTGGAGTCCCTGCCCGGAGAGATCGAATCGCTGGAGACGGAAAAAGAGGACCTCTTTGCGGCCCTGTCCGACCCGGATCTGTACAAAACGGCAGGCCACGACGTGGCCCGCCTCCAAAACCGCCTGGATGAACTGGAGGGGGAACTGCAGGTCGCCTACAACCGGTGGGAACGACTGGAGGATATTGATCTGCAGTCAAAAGGATGAATTAGGAATCCTGTACCCGGAATTCCGCGAGACGGAGCATTCGCTTATAAAGGAACAATTGAGCCTTGTTATCGTAGGCTTCCCCTGAAGGCAGACCATACGAAAATAGCGTTTTCCAGGTGAAACCCGGAACACGTCGCGTATCTTTGTGCTGATTAACAAATAATCCGGGAAGCACCCCGGATTCTCCCCCCCACACAAAATCTCATTGTTCTATGTTCTTTATCCGATTGCTCCATGAAGGGTGGGTCGCCCAGAAACCACCGCCATCCCCGTGTTTTGAACTCTCTCGTATTCGCTCCATGATTTCTATTTGTTTTTCCTTCGTTATACCAAAACATTTTTCACATGCCTCTGAAGCCAGCTTATCCGCTTCATATTCCTGGGTCTTGCTGTAATTGTTGACCACTGCCGGGTTCAAGGCGTGGTTCAGATAACCCACACCGGGAAGGAATATGTTGGCGACGATCATGGCCGTTGTTGTTGCCCCGCTGACGGCGAGCTTTTTTCTGACATGTCCCATTATATCATGAGCCATTTCATGGGCCGCAACAAAGGTGAGGGTGTCGTCATCCCACTGCCTGAGGGCTTCACGCGTAAAGGTGATGTGGCCGGAGATATTGATGAAAGCGTTCGCGTTGTCGTCGTCGCTGATCGTTATATGATAATCCTTTCCGCCGGGTACCATACAATCCCTCACCCGATTTACAATGGTCCTGATCCTTGACAATGGGTCGGGTTGACTCAGGGCGAACTCCGGTCTGCTTTCGGCAAGCTTCAGCAGAGCATGGGCTTTTTTATTTTTGTAAATCATGGCGTAGTCACGGGCGGATTTCCCGTATACGTCACGGTATGTCGGGTCTGCCCCCAGGTCGAGAAGGTATTCGACAATGGCGGGTTCACCGTAAATGACGGCATACATCAGCGGTGTGGCCCCCCGATCGTTCTGCACATTTGTCGTTTTCGTTTCATCGACCAGGACCCTGATTAACCCTTTATCGGTAAACATGACCGCTTCGAAGAGTAAATCGGCCCAGAAAGCGGGTGGCCTTTCCGTGGTTCTGTATTTGTCAATCAGGTACACGGCGGTTTTCGGTTTGCCGTATGAAACGGCAAGGGACAAAGGCGTGCTGCCGACCGTATCTTCGGCATCCAAATTTGCACCGCCCTCCACAAGGGTTTTGGTCATTTCCAGGGCCTTTTCGTCATCACAGGCGTACAGGGGCCAATGGAGGGGCGAAGCGGTCCATTTGCCCGTGCTCGCTTCGTTGACGTCCATACCCCGGTCAATGAGGTTTCGTGCCGTCACCACATCGCAACGCTTTGCCGCTTTGGTCAGGGGCGTCATCGTCGTGCATGCCGACAGTAAGAGAAGAGACAAGAGGGTCATTGCGGTTTTTGTTCTCATTCCGATTGGCTCCACCCGTGAAACACCCTGTTCTGATCCCGCATACAAGCCATTGTCATCCGGCAGCCCGCCATTGTTTCAGCCGCCTCGGTAAAATCAAAAAAGGGAAGGGCCGCCGTTTCCCGGTGGGGGGACAAAAAAATCCTGCCGGAAATCATTGCGACAGGATTCATGTGGTTTCTGCATGGCGCGACCCCAAATTCTTTGATGTTATTCCATGCCAAAACTTAGCGATATTCGAGGACTTCAAGAGTGATTCTTGTAATCCATTTTCATGTGCCTGTCAACGGATTCCCCGAATACCCACCCCATAGGTCGGTCAGATGAGGGCCAATTGATCGGCTATGGCCATGCCCCGCAGGGTCGGGCGGATGAAACCGTTTTCGATTGTGATCAGCCCCTCCTGCTTCAGGTCGGCCAGGATGAGGGCCTTTTCAGCGAGCAGATCCGTTTCGAAACGCTTGTCAAAGGCCCCGACATCGATCCCCTCCGCCGTGCGAAAACCAAGAAAAAGGACTTCCAGGCGCCGTTGTTCCCGGGTCAGACGTTCTTCTTCCGCCACCGGTTTTTTGCCGTCGTTGAGATCGGCCAGATAGGCATCCAGTGATCCGTGGTTGTGCCAGCGTCTTTTTCCGTCGAAGGAATGGGCCGCCGGTCCAAGCCCCAGGTAGGGAATGTGCCGCCAGTATTTCCGGTTGTGACGAGCCAGGGCCGCGGCGCCTTTGGCGAAATTCGAGACCTCATAATGGATGAATCCGGCGGCGGCCAGGAATTGGGACGTATCCAGGAAGAATTCCAGTTGGAGTCCCTCGTCGGGCAGGTTGAACTCTCCCTTCCGGAAACGTCCGTCCAGGGGAGTCCCCCCCTCGATGGTAAGCTCGTAGCAGGACAGGTGATTCACGGGCTGCTTCGTCGCTTCGCCCAGATCCTTCATCCAGGCAGCCGTCGTCTGTCCCGGAACCCCGTAGAGCAGGTCAAGGCCGAGGTCCCTGAAGCCTGCCCCGTAAGCCGAAGAGAGGGCCTCTTTCGCCTCCCCGGCCCGATGGCGCCTGCCGAGGAAGGCCAGCGTGTCGTCATGAAAGGACTGCACACCGATGTTCAGGCGGTTGACCCCGCAGGATCGGAGCAGGGAAACCATGGGGACACTCAAATCGGCCGGATTCACCTCCACCGTGATCTCCGCATGGGGGGTCAGGGGGAAGCAATTCCTCAGGAGGTGAAACAGGGTTTCAAACTGATTTTCATTCAGGACGGACGGGGTCCCCCCTCCAATATAGAGGGTGTCGAACATGGGAAACAGACCGCGGTACGAAGCCGCCTCCAGGGACAGGGCGTGCAGAAACGGGTCGATTTGCGCCAGGTCCGTCGTCGAGTAAAAACTGCAATAAGGGCACCTGGTCTTGCAGAAGGGGATATGGACGTAAAGTCCCGGATATGGCTTTTCCGTTACTCGATTCATATGTTGCGAAGAGGAGGGGTCTTTCCCGTCCGGGCCGGGTTCCCCCGGCTGAGTCGATCCGGCTGGACGCACACAGCCTCAGCGGACCACGGACGTCACCGCCCGGGGAGGGCGGGGCCGTATCCGGTCAGGTGCCCTCTGTTTTCAGGACCGCGAGAAACGCACTCTGGGGAATACTCACCTGGCCGATCATTTTCATGCGTTTCTTCCCCTTTCTCTGTTTTTCCAGGAGCTTTCGTTTCCTCGAGATGTCGCCGCCGTAACACTTGGATGTCACGTCCTTTCGGAAGGCGTTGATTGTTGATCGGGAGACGATTTCCCCACCGATGGCGCCCTGGATGGCGATCTTGAACATCTGCCGGGGGATCTCCTCCTTCAGGCGGTCGCAGGCCAGCACGCCGCGGGCGCGGGCCCTTTCTCGATGAACGATCTGCGAGAGGGCATCGACCTTTTCCCCGTTGACGAGGATATCCAGAAGGACGAGATGGCTTTCCCGGTAATCGATGAGATCGTAATCGAAGGAGCCGTAACCCTGGGTGGCCGATTTGAAACGGTCATAAAAATCGTAAATGACTTCGGACAGGGGCATTTCGTAGACCAGCTCGGCCCGTCCGGGACTGGGGTAGTTCAGGGTGGAATTGGCGCCCCGTTTTTCCATGCAGAGCTTCATCACCGTGCCGACGTAGCGTTCCGGCAGCATCATCGACGCCCGGATGTAGGGTTCCTCGCCCTTCTCGACAGCCATGGGATCGGGGTATTCCGACGGATTGTCCACGTAAAGGACCGTTCCGTCCTTCAGGGTGAAACGGTAACGGACGCTGGGAACGGACAGGATGATGGAGAGATCGTATTCCCGCTCCAGCCGTTCCTGCACGACATCGAGGTGGAGCAGGCCGAGGAAGCCGCAGCGGAAGCCCTGGCCCAGGGCGACGGAGGAGTCTTTCTGGTAAACGAAGGAGGCGTCGTTCAGCTTGTATTTGTCGAGAGCCCCCGCCAGATCTTCGTAGTCGTCGGAAGCAATCGGGTAGATGGACGCGAAAACGACGGGTTTCACCTCCCTGAAGCCGGGAAGGGGTTTGTCGCAGGGACGGTTCTCGTGGGTGATCGTATCGCCCGTGTGGACGTCGGAGACGGTCTTCACCCCGGCGATGATGTAGCCCGTTTCCCCCGCTGAAAGGCGGTCCGCCTTCCGGCGGTCGATGAGAAAATGCCCCACCTCCTCGACCTTGTAGGTGGCCCGGTTGTGCATGAAGGAAATGATGTCGCCGCTCTTCACCGTGCCGTCCATGATACGGCAGTGGATGACCGTACCGCGGAAGGAATCGTACTTGGCGTCGAATATCAGGGCGGCCAGGGGTGCTTCCGGATCGCCTTTGGGCGGGGGGATGCGTTTCACGACCGCTTCGAGGATGCCCTCGATACCGATGCCCTCCTTGGCCGAACAGGTCAGGTGCAAATCCGGGTCGAGGCCCAGTTCGGAATCGATCTGTTCGATAACCCTTTCCACGTCGGCCGCGGGCAAATCGATCTTGTTGATGACGGGGATGATCTCCAGGTTGTTTTCCATGGCGAGGTAGAGGTTGGCCAGGGTCTGGGCCTGAACCCCCTGGGCGGCGTCGATCAGGAGGAGGACTCCCTCGCAGGAGGCGAGGGAACGGGATACCTCGTAGGAAAAATCCACATGGCCCGGCGTATCGATGAGATTCAGCGTGTAGTCGAGTCCGTCCTTTCCGCGATAGGGAAGCGCAATGACCTGACTTTTAATCGTTATGCCCCGTTCCCGTTCGATATCCATGTTGTCCAGGATCTGGTCCTGGAACGTGCGGGCATCGACAACGCCGGTGTGCTGGATCAGCCGGTCCGCCAGGGTGGATTTGCCGTGGTCGATATGGGCGATGATGCTGAAATTACGAATGTGTTTCATAGTTGGTACGGCCGGGGGCCCCCTTACTCCGGGCGCCTGCGGGGAATGATGTCAAGTACACAAAGCCCTCCGAAAAGCCCAGAGGGCTCTGGCAGTAAAAGGTTAAGATTGTACTCAGGTCTCCAACATCTTCAGAAGTGCGTCGGAGACTTCCTTCACGCCGGGGAGGCCGTCCACTTCCAGAACCTTCACCTTGGCCTTGAAGAAATTGACCGCCGCCAGGGTGCCCGTCGTCGTGTCATAGTAGATGCCGTGACGTTTGTCGATGGCCCCCTCGTCCTGGTCATCGGCGCGGGTGGTCAGTCTCTCGTCCCCGCACACCCGACAGACCATCTTGCCGTCTTTTTCCGCCGGCTTGATGGCGTCGATATAGATGTTGTTGGGGTGGTTGTTGTCGGTCGCGCAGAGACGGCGCCCCATGATGCGTTTCTTGGAGGTGTCCCGATCCAGAACGATTTCGATCACGTAGTCGAGTTTCATGTTCGCGGCCGCAAGGGCGTCCCACAGGGCCTCCGCCTGCGCCAGATTGCGGGGGAACCCGTCGAGGAGCCAGCCCTTGGCGCAGTCCGCTTCCTTCAGGCGGTTCAGGATCATGGGGACGGTGATGTCGTCGGGCACCAGTTCTCCCTGATCGATAAAGCCTTTGGCCTTCTTACCCAGTTCAGTGCCCTTCGAAATGTTTTCGCGGAAGATCACCCCCGTCTCGACGTGGGGAACTCCGAATTTTTTCTGGACTACCGCGCCCTGTGTACCTTTGCCGCTGCCGTTGGGGCCAAAAATCAAAATATTCATACAAAAAAACTCCTTTCCAAGGGGACGTTGAAATGGTCCTTCTTATAATGGATTGTTCCCGATTTGGCAATGGAAATTAGAGACGACCGCCGGCCGCCCCGTTATCCGTGTCCTCAGGAGGGGGGGCATGACGTGGCGGAGCAGGAACCGCAACCGGCGCCCGAAGCGCTTCCCGTTCTGCCGGCGAAGGCGGACATGAGTTTTGTGATCTTTGCCGATCCGCATTCCGGACAGGTCAGGGTTTCCGCCTCCCCGCCGGAAAGGCAAAGATGTTCAAAATGATGCCGGCACTTCCCGCATTCGAACTCGAAAATAGGCATGGGGGTCACCTCGAATTTGTCTTCATATGGGTCTGGTTGAAATGTAACGACCCTTTGACGTTCGTCAACGTCTCTAGGCGAAAAGATTTCTTCTGTCAAGGGAACGGAGCCTCGATGACGTAACCATACCAGATTTATCCGTTTTGACAAAGGGACGTCAAAATCGGGGAAGGGGGAAGACCATCCTCTAAAAATCAGTTGACTATCCTCGGGGGACATACTAATGGACACCCAAGGAACAAGCATTCAGGAAAATTCGGCTGTTGGCGACTAAGAAACTCTACATCCAGACATTCGGCTGCCAAATGAACGTTCACGATTCGGAACAGATCGCGACCCTTTTGCGGCCCCACGGTTACGAACCAGCGGATCGGCCCGCCGAAGCGGACGTGATCCTCGTCAATACCTGCAGCATCCGGGAGAAAGCCGCCCAGAAGGCCTACAGCCAGCTCGGCCGCTACTCCCTGCTGAAAAAGCGCAAGCCTGAACTCCTTATCGCGGTCGGCGGTTGCCTGGCCCAGCAGTACGGCAGAAAAATTCTGAAAAGGGTTCCCCTTGCCGATCTGATCTTTGGCACACACAACAACCATCTTCTCCCGGACCTTCTGGCCAGAGCCGCGGCGGGACGATCCGCCGTGGTCGAGACGGCATTCAGGGAAAGCGTGCCGTCCATCGGGTTTCCGGCGGAACCGGACAGGGACGCCGTCAGCGCCTTCGTGACGATCATGCAGGGGTGTAACAACTTCTGTTCCTTCTGTGTTGTCCCCCATGTTCGGGGCAGGGAAGAGAGCCGGCGGACCGGGGCGATCCTCGAAGAGATCCGGTGGCTTGTTGACCGGGGCATCCGGGAGGTCACCCTCCTGGGACAGAATGTGAATTCCTACGGATCAACCCTGGACGACGGCGCCGGTTTCCCCCGCCTCCTCAGGGAAATCAACCGGATCGACGGGCTCATGAGGATCCGCTTCACCACCTCTCACCCCAAGGATCTGTCCGACGACCTGATCGGGTGTTTTGCTTCCGAGGCCAAACTCTGCCCGCACATACACCTGCCTGTTCAGTCGGGCTCGAACCGGATCCTGAAGAGGATGAACCGGCGTTACACCCGGGAGGATTACATGGGAAAGGTGGAAAAATTGCGGTCGGCCTGTCCGGAGATCAGCATCACGTCCGACATGATTGTGGGTTTCCCGGGGGAGACCGAGGCGGATTACGAACAGACCCTCGACCTGATGCGCCGGGTTCGCTTTGACGCCCTCTTCTCCTTTCAGTATTCCGAACGGGAGGGGACGGCGGCCACGGCTTTGCAGGGGAAGGTGCCCGATCACCGGAAGAGGGAGCGGCTGCGATTTCTCCAGAAACTCCAGGACGAACATACCCTGGAGAAGAACAGGACCATGCTGGGACGGGATGTTCTCGTCTTGGTGGAGGGGCACAGTAAAAACGCAAGGGAAGACATGTCCGGAAGAACGACAACCAACCGGATCGTGAATTTCCCGGGGGAAGCGTCACTGGTCGGGAAGGTCGTTCCGGTCAGAATAACCGGAGCCTACCTTCACTCGCTTCACGGAGAAAGGTTTAAGATTGCAGGAGAGGGATCATGTTGATAGAGATGAAGGTTTCCGGATTGACGCTTGACCCCATTACGGGCATGCCGATTGTTATCCTGAAGGACTTGCAGGAGAAAAAAGCCATTCCGATCTGGATCGGTATCTTCGAGGCCAGCGCGATTGCCACGGAACTGGAGAAGATCAGGTTTTCCCGACCCATGACCCACGATCTGCTGAAGGAAATGCTCCAGGCGATGGAGGTGAAAATTTCGCGGATCGAAATTCAGGATCTGCGAAACAACACGTTTTTTGCCTGTATTTTTATGGAAGGGAAGGACGGCGAGACCCGCACGGTGGACGCGCGCCCGAGCGACGCCATCGCCCTGGCGCTGCGCATGGACTCCCCGATCTTTATCGAGGAGAAAGTGATCGAAAAATCACGGAGTATCGATTTCGAAGTCAACCTGATGGAAAAGGACAAATTGACGGATGAAAAGCTGAAGGAATTTCTCGAAAACCTGCCTCTCGAGGATTTCGGAAAGTATAAAATGTAGATTGCTCCACTATCCTCTCCAAGGGCCGCGAGATCGACACCCTGCTTTCGCGGTTCTTGTTTTTGAAGGGGAGGGCGGTAGTCGGGCCGATGCCATGCTGAACAGGGAACTGGAAGAATTCATTCGATATATCGATCTGGAAAAGGGCTATTCCCCCCGGACGGTGGAAGGCTACCGATCCGATCTCCTGCAATTTCAGGCTTTTCTGGGAAAAAACGGCTGGGCCGTCGAGCTTGACGGTCTGGGAAGGACCCGGGGGATCGATCCCGTCGCTATCAGGAAGTACCTCGCCCAGCTCCATCGGGACAAGTTGAAGAGGACGTCGATCGGGCGAAAACTGGCGGCCCTCAAGTCCTTTTTCAGGTATCTGGCCAAGAGGGGTCTTCTGGAGCGGAACCCCGCTGAATTCATCGGGACCCCCAAAAAGGAAAAGCACGTTCCCGTCTTCTTGACAGTGGACGAGGTCTTCGCCATATTGGACAAACCCTTGCCCGAGGGACGCGCGGCCCTGCGAAACCGGGCCATGATCGAGCTTTTATACACCTCGGGCATTCGTCGCGCCGAGCTGGTCGGACTGAACTGCGCCGATATCGATTTCAACGGGGCTCTGCTGAAGGTCAGGGGGAAGGGTAAAAAGGAAAGGATCGTTCCCGTCGGGGCCGAGGCCCTGGAGTCCATGGCCGCTTATCGGGATCGGGAGCGCGTGGAACCCCTGCCGGAGGAGTCGCGGGGTCCGGAGGATCCCTTTTTCACAAACCCGAAGGGACGGCGTCTGAGCCCGAGAACGATTTCCCGTATCGTCGATGACGTGGCCGCCCGGGGAGGGGTGAATCGGAAAATCACGCCTCACGTATTCCGCCACACCTTCGCCACACACCTCCTGGACGGGGGGGCCGATCTTCGGGTGATCCAGGAAATGCTGGGCCACGAGAGCCTGTCCACGACACAGAAGTACACATCCGTGAGCGTGGCGAAACTCGTGAAAATATACGACGCGGCCCATCCCCGATCGAGGAGGGATGGCAAGAAAAATGAATAGCAGACGCCGTACCGGCGCGGGGAGTTGAAATCATGCAGATAAGAGGGACGACCATCCTGGCGGTGCGCGGGGAGGGACGGGTCACCGTGGCAGGTGACGGGCAGGTGACGTTCGATGTAACGGTTTTGAAACACGGGGCGCGGAAAGTGCGCCGCCTTTACAACGACCAGGTCATCGTCGGCTTCGCCGGCGCGACGGCGGACGCCTTCACCCTGTTCGATCGCTTCGATCAGAAACTCGAACAGTACAAGGGGAATCTTCTGAGGGCATCCGTGGAATTGACGAAAGACTGGCGGACCGACCGGGTTCTGCGCCATCTGGAAGCGCTCATGATCGCCGTGAGCCGGGATCATTTTCTCATGATCTCCGGAAACGGTGATGTCATCGAATCGGACGACGAGGTCATGGCCATCGGTTCCGGCGGCCCTTACGCCCTGGCCGCGGCGAGGGCTCTCATCCGCCATTCGGACCTGTCGTCCTCTGAAATCGCTCTGGCGGCCATGAAAATCGCCGCGGAGATCTGCATCTATACGAACGACAACATCACGATTGAGGAACTGGACTTGTCGGAGGAACCGCCTCAGAACGTCAAAAACCTCAGGAACAGGAAGAAAGGATCGCAGGGTTAGGTATAATGTCATCAAACGTATTGACGCCACGAATGATCGTGGAGAAACTGGATCAGCATATCATCGGCCAGGACGAGGCCAAACGGGCCGTCGCCATCGCCCTTCGCAACCGCTGGAGGCGGCAGAATGTACGGAAGGATCTGGCGGAGGAAATATCACCGAAAAACATCATCATGATGGGCCCCACCGGGGTCGGCAAGACCGAGATCGCCCGCCGCCTGGCGAAGCTCGACAATTCGCCCTTTCTGAAGGTCGAGGCGTCGAAGTTTACCGAAGTCGGTTATGTGGGGCGCGACGTCGAGTCGATGATCCGCGATCTCGTGGATACGACCATCGGCATGGTCCGGGTGGAGGAACAGGAAAAGGTCCGGGCCAAGGCCGCCGAGAACGCGGAGGAGCGGATTCTCGACATCCTCTTGCCCCTCAGGCAGGCGGAAAAACCGGAGAGCGCCGTCCCGGCCATGCAGGATTCCAGAGACTTCGCCACGGCGGAATCGCTGCCCATGTCGGACACGACCCGGGAGAAACTCCGAAAACTCCTCCACGACGGGCGTCTCGACAACCGGCTGGTGGACATCGAAACGGTCGAGGCCCGTCAGGGACCGATGATCGAGGTCTTTTCCTCCTCCGGCGTGGAGGACATGGGTTTGAACATCAAGGAGATGTTCGGGAACTTCTTCCCCCAGAAGAAAAAAAAGGTCCGCATGAAGGTTCCTGAGGCCATGGAAGTTCTCAAGGAGGAGGAGGCCCAGCATCTGGTCGACATGGAAAAGGTCACCCGGATCGCCCTGGATCGGGTGGAACAGTCCGGTATCATCTTCCTGGACGAGATCGACAAGATCGTCGGGGCCGACAATCCCCAGGGGCCCGATGTATCCCGTGAGGGGGTCCAGCGGGACCTGCTGCCCATTGTCGAGGGTTCGAATGTCAACACGAAATACGGCATGGTGAAAACGGACCACATCCTGTTCATCGCCGCCGGCGCTTTCAGCGCCTCCAAACCCTCCGACCTGATTCCGGAGCTGCAGGGGCGTTTCCCCATTCGGGTGGAACTCAATTCCCTGGGCAAGGAGGAGTTCATCAGGATCCTGCAGGAGCCGAACAACGCCCTGATCAAGCAGTATATCGAGATGATGGCGACGGAGCATGTCGTCCTGTCGTTTACGGAAGAGGCCATCGCGGAAATCGCTGAATATGCGACCCTCGTCAACGAACGCACGGAAAATATCGGCGCCCGCCGGCTGTACACGATCATGGAGACCCTCCTGGAGGATATTTCCTTCGACGCCCCCGACCTGGAGATAAGGGAACTGGTCATCGACGAGCAGTACGTCGCTGAAAAACTGGGGGACGTCATCGAGGACGAGGATCTGAGCCGGTACATCCTGTAGGCGGGGTGGGGCGCGGCGAAACATGAGAGGGAGAAGAAACGATGAACAATGTTGAAATATCGATGGAGCGGGCCGACATTCTGCTCGAGGCGCTTCCCTATATCCGGCGTTTTTACAACAAGACCATCGTCGTCAAGTACGGCGGCCATGCCATGGTTGACAATGTCCTGAAGGACAGCTTCGCCCGTGACCTGGTTTTGATGAGGTATATCGGCATCCACCCCGTGGTCGTTCACGGAGGGGGGCCGCAGATCGGGGATTTTTTGAAAAAGGTCGGGAAGGATTCGCGGTTTATCCGGGGGATGCGGGTCACCGACGAAGAGACCATGAGCATTGTGGAAATGGTCCTCGTGGGGTCCGTGAACAAGGAAATTGTCGGGATGATGAACCGTCACGGCGGCAAGGCCGTCGGCCTGAGCGGCAAGGACGGCAACCTGATCGAGGCGGAAAAGTACTACCTCAGCGAGGAAAAGGCGAAGGATACGCCGCCGGAGATCATCGACATCGGGCTGGTCGGGAAGGTGACCTCCATCAACGCCGAACTGATCCGTTCCCTGGTGCGTGACGGTTTCATACCCGTCATCGCCCCCACCGGCGTCGGCGCCGGGGGAGAAACCTACAACATCAACGCCGATCTCGTGGCGGGGGCCGTCGCGGCGGCCCTGAAGGCGGAAAAGCTCGTTCTCCTCACCGACGTCCCCGGCGTCATGGACGAGAAGAACGAACTGATCAACACGATGGACCGGCTCCAGGGGCTGCGCTTGATCGACGAGGGGGTGATCGGGGGGGGCATGTTCCCGAAGGTGAAGTGCTGCCTGAAGGCCCTGAAAGGCGGGGTCGGCAAATCCCATATCATCGACGGCAGGCTGAAGCACGCCGTCCTTTTGGAAATGTTCACGGACCGGGGTATCGGAACGGAAATCGTGGAGGCGTGACCCCGTATCCGGAACCGGCGATCCCTTGATACGCCGGAAAGCAACCTTTTCGTCATGCCGGACCCGATGGGGAATCCAGTGCAGCAACATGCTCCGGATACGGGCCCTCGCTGGTGTGACGACTGAAGTGACTTTTCACGGGTTCATCAAAACGCGACGAAGGAGAGGACATGGAGAGATCGGACAGACCAACAGAGGAATGGATCGCCCTGGGCGAAAAGTATGTGATGGCGACCTACAAACGCTTCCCCCTCGTCCTGACCCACGGGTCGGGAATGCGGCTCTGGGATTGTGACGGGAAAGCGTATCTCGATTTCATCGGTGGTATCGCGGTCTGCGCCCTGGGGCACTGTCACCCGAGGGTCGTCGAAGCGATACAGGCCCAGGCGGCGGCCCTGGCCCATGTATCGAACCTGTATAACATCCCCCCCCAGATTGAACTGGCCGGGCTCCTGGTGGAGAACTCCTTCGCCGACAAGGTCTTTTTCTGCAACAGCGGCGCCGAAGCGAACGAGGGGGCCATCAAGCTGGCCCGGAAGTACGGCTGCGACATCCTGGGCGGAAAGTACGAAATCATCGCCATGAAGAATTCCTTCCACGGACGGACCTTGGCGACGGTCACGGCCACGGGCCAGGAAAAGTTCCAGAGAGGCTTCGCCCCCCTGCCAGACGGTTTCGTCCATGTCCCCTTCGACGACCTCGAGGCTCTGGAAAACGCGGTGAACGAAAAAACCTGCGCCGTCCTCCTCGAACCCATCCAGGCGGAGGGCGGGGTCCGGGTGCCCCGTGAAACCTACCTGCAGGGGGTCAGGCGGATCTGTGACGAAAACAACCTCCTCATGATCCTGGACGAGGTGCAGACCGGGATGGGCAGAACGGGAAAGCTTTTCGGGCACATGCACGAGGGGGTCGCCCCGGACGTCATGACCCTCGCCAAAGCCCTGGGGAACGGCTTCCCCGTCGGGGCGATGCTGGCGACGGACCGGGTCGCCTCGGTTTTTTCGCCGGGTGATCACGCCTCCACCTTCGGGGGCAACCCCCTGGCCATGGCCGCGGGGAAAGCGGTTTTCAAAACCCTGACGGAGGAGGGGGTCATCGAGAAGGGCGCCCGTACGGCCCTTTACCTCGAAGAAAAATTGATCACCCTCAAAAACCGGCATGCCTGCATCAGGGAGATACGGGGACGGGGATTGCTCGTCGGGGTCGAACTGGATCGGGAAGCGGCTCCCATCATCGGCCGCTGCATTGACGAAGGGATCCTCATCGGTTCGGCGGGGACGCACGTACTGCGCTTCCTGCCTCCCCTGATCGTTGAACCGCGGGATGTGGACCACCTCATCACCACCTTGGACAGGATTTTGGAGGACGCATGAAAAAGGACCTTCTTTCTGAATATGAACTGGAAAAAGCCGATTTCGACCGGATATTCGACCGGGCCGCCGTCCTGAAGGACCTGCACCGGAACGGGCGTCACCCGGCGACCCTTGCGGGAAAGGTGCTCGGCATGTTCTTCGACAAGGCTTCCACGAGGACCCGCCTGTCATTCGAGGTCGGCATGTACCAGCTTGGCGGCATGGCGCTGTTTCTGAGCGGCCGGGACACCCAGATCGGCAGGGGGGAAACCGTCGCCGACACGGCCCGTGTCATGTCCCGGTACCTAGACGGCATCATGATCCGGACCTTCAGCCAGGAGATGGTGGAGGAGTTTGCCCTGAACGCCCCCATCCCGGTGATAAATGGTTTGACAGATCTCCTGCATCCGTGTCAAATACTCACCGATATTTTTACGATTCTTGAAAAAAAGGGAACTTATGAGGGAATCCGGGTCGCCTACGTCGGGGACGGGAACAATATCGCCAATTCCTGGATCAACGCGGCCGCTAAGTTGCCCCTCAGACTCTCCCTGGCCTGTCCCGAGGGATACGATCCCGATCCGGAGATTTTGGCCAGGGGGCTGGAAGAAGCAAGGCTGGGTATGACCCTTCACCGCGATCCCGTGGAAGCCGTCCGCGACGCGGAGGTGATCTACACGGATGTCTGGGCCAGTATGGGCCGGGAAGACGAGCACGAAGAGCGGGTGAAGCGCTTTCAGGACTATCAAATCAACGAACAACTGGTCGGCCGGGCCGCCCGGGATGTCATGGTCATGCATTGCCTGCCCGCCCATCGCGGTGAGGAAATCACGGCCGGGGTCATCGACGGGCCCCATTCCATCGTTTTCGATCAGGCGGAAAACCGGCTGCATGTACAAAAAGCCGTCATGGAAATACTGATGTCAGGAGGAAGTTAAAGTGAAGGATGAAGTAAAGAAGGTGGTTCTCGCCTATTCGGGCGGGTTGGATACCTCGGTCATGGTGCGCTGGCTGCTGGAAACCTACGGATGCGAAGTCATCTGCTTCGCCGCTGATGTGGGACAAAAGGAGGAACTGGACGGTCTCGAAAAGAAGGCCATTGAAACGGGGGCGTCGAAGATCTACATCGACGATCTCCAGGAAGAATTCGCCCGGGATTTCATCTTCCCGGCCTTGCGGGCCAATGCCATCTACGAGGGCACCTACCTGCTCGGGACATCCCTGGCCCGGCCCCTCATCGCGAAGCGGCAGGTGGAGATCGCGGCCCTCGAAGGGGCGGACGCGGTTTGTCACGGCGCCACCGGCAAGGGGAACGACCAGGTGCGGTTCGAACTGACCTACATGGCCCTCAACCCGCACATCCGGATCATTTCCGTCTGGAAGGACCCGAAGTGGACCCTCCATTCCCGGGACGCCATGTTCGATTACGCGGAGAAGCGCGGCATTCCGCTGCCCCTGACCAGGGACAAGCCCTACAGCAGCGACCGCAATTCGCTCCATATCTCCCACGAGGGGGCCATTCTCGAAGATCCCTGGGCGGAAGCGCCGGAGGACATTTTCGTTCTGACGACCTCACCGGAAAATGCCCCGGACAAACCGACCTATGTCGAAATCGACTTTGAACAGGGCAATCCCGTGGCCATCGACGGAGAACGTCTCAGTCCGGCGAACCTGATGGACCGGATCAACAAGATCGCCGGAGAAAACGGGGTCGGCCGGATCGATCTCGTGGAGAACCGCTTCGTCGGCATGAAATCGCGCGGGGTTTATGAAACCCCCGGCGGCACCGTCCTGTGGACGGCCCATCGGGGCATCGAATCCCTCACGATGGATCGCGAAGTGATGCTGATGCGCGATTCCCTGATCCCCAAATACGCGCAGCTCGTGTACAATGGTTTCTGGTACGCTCCGGAGATGAAGGCGCTTCAGACCTTCATCGACCAGACCCAGGAAAACGTGACAGGCACAGCCAGGATGAAACTCTACAAGGGCAACGCCATCTTGGTCGGCAGGAAGTCGCCTCATTCCCTGTACCGTGAGGATTTTGCGACGTTCGAGGAGGACGAGGTTTACAACCAGATGGACGCGACGGGTTTCATCCGCCTCAACGCCCTGCGCCTGCGCATCGAGGCCATGAAGGGGAAATGACGGGAAAGGTTGTTATTGCGACCACGCCGGACATTGCGAGGAACGCTCCCATGTCATTGCAAGGAACGCCCCAAGTCATTGCGAGGAGCGCCCCAGGTCATTGGGAGGAACGCCCCAGGCCATTGCAAGGAACGTCCCAGGTCATTTCGAGGAGTTGCCTCCCATGTCATTTCGACCCGGCGGATGCCGGGGAGAAATCTTAACCCCTGAGGTTTAGGAGGCGGCGTTACGTTCAAGACTTCTCACGTTCGTTCGAAGTGACATGGAAAA